>CAZAQM010000064.1:0-10517 GCA_964487385.1 uncultured Dethiobacter sp. | reverse complement strand
AAAGATCCTCCGTATTTTCCCTGACGATCACCAGGTCAATATTATCATAGCGGCTGAGCACCCCCTCATAGGTCTTTACGGGCCGAAGATTAACATAGAGATCCAGGGCCTTCCTCAAGGCCACATTGATGCTCCGAAAACCCGTGCCAACCGGCGTTGTTAGGGGACCTTTCAAAGCTATTTTATTACGGCGAATGGACTCCACCGTTTCCTGCGGCAAATAATCGAGCCCTTTTTCATAAGCAGTCAGGCCCGCCTTCATAAATTCCCACTTTACATCCACTCCGGCAGCCTCAATTACCTGCAAAGTGGCGTAGACAAGCTCCGGCCCGGTTCCATCCCCGGGAATTACCGTTATAGTTTGCATATTTTTTTCATCCTTTTCTTTCATCATTCCAACTTATCATCACCATAGACCCTTTGGTAACGTCCATGTGTTCGAATAACTTTTTTAATAAAAGAGCGGGTCTCCACAAAGGGAATATCCTCCATATTTTCCGCTCTGCCATCCCAGATGCCGCTGTCAAGCCATTTTTTGACATGCCCCCTGCCGCCGTTATAAGCCGCCAGCGCCGGGCAGAGCTCACCGTTAAATTGTTGCAGAAGATCGTTGAGGTACCAGGTGCCGAGCAAAATATTTATAGATGGTTCGTAAATACTCTCTTCAGAAAAATCTTCCAGCCCAACTTGTTCGGCAATCCAAAACCCCGTCGCGGGCATGATCTGCATAAGCCCCCTGGCTCCCTTTTCCGAGGTTGCTGTTTGCTTAAAACTGCTCTCCACGCGGATAATCGATACGATGAGCAGAGGGTCCAGACCATATTTTTCAGCCTCAGTTACTACTAGTTCTTTGTAGGAAAAAGGATAAATAAAACGGGCAACATTGTTTGCCTGACTGAACAGGGCATGCAAGGCGAGAAAAAATAGCAAAAGATAGAGAATTCTTTTTAAAATTGTAAGCAAATAAACACCCCGAACTCAACCTTTGGTGAGATCCCCCCAAAGCCGATCGACCTGCTCCTGCAGGGCAACAACAGGACCATTATTGGTAATTACATAATCGGCAGCCTCGGCTTTCTCCCGCAGATCCATCTGCGAAGCAATGCGCAGCCTGGCTTCCTCCCGGCTGAGCCCATCCCTTTCCCTTAACCTGACAATCTGCACCTCCTCATCGGCAACGACGACGAGAACAACGTCCACATCCCTCTCCATACCAATCTCAAAAAGCAGGGGAACATCCCAGACCTGGATAGACTGCGGAAAACTTTGGAAGATCTCCTTGCTCCTCAGGGAAAAGTGTTCTTTTATATGGGGATGGGTAATGCCGTTGAGCCTGAGAAGGGCCTCGCTGTCAGAAAAAACAAGCGATGCTATTAATGCTCGGTCCAGCGTCCTGTCTTCCTTTAAAAAATTTCCCCCCAGCCAGGAAACAATTTCAGCCCAGGCCGGTTCCCCCGGTTCAACAATCTTCCGGGCTATCTGATCCGCATCCAACAGATGGGCACCTCTGGAAACAAGCATCCTGGCCACCGTTGACTTGCCGCAGGCGATTCCTCCCGTCAAACCGATTCTAATCAAGGCCTTCAACCCACCTTTTAAAAAACGTAAAAAAGCTGTGGAAAGCTTTTTTTACGTTTATAGTATATAAAAAACCCCCGGCAAAAGCAATATAAACCTGTCACACTATTTCACCCACATAACAAAAAGGGCCTTTAACCTTACATATGTCAAAGGCCCCCCGTTTACGCCCTGCATTCGACAGCAGTAAACGATCTCCCCCAATCATCTTCAAAACTAATTGAATCCAGATATTGCATTGCAGATATCCTAAAACTTTTGGGCAACATCCTCTATTTTATCAACATATTCCGATAGTCCCTGCAAAGAGGTATTAATTTCTTGTGTGGAAATGGCCTGATAGCGGGATATTTCTAAAATCCTTGTAATTTCTTCGTTGATCCTGGCAACCTTTAATTTTATATTATCGACAATCTCTTCTACCTCTTCAACCGATTTTGCACTGTTTTCAGCCATTTTCCTGATCTCAGTGGCGACAACTTCAAATCCGTGGCCCGCTTCGCCGACCCTGGCAGCTTCAATCGCAGCATTAAGGCCCAGTAAATTTGAATTAGCTGCTACCTTTTTGATAAAATTCAGTATTACCTCGGTCTTGTCAACCTGTTCTTCCATTTCATTCTTTAAAGTATCAAGTACTTCCATCCCGGCAGCCAGTTCCTGCGCGGAAGCAGATAGTTCCTCGGTAGAACTTAAAACATTTTCGCTCGTTGATTTAAAAGACTGTGCTGCCTGGGCCAGCGTCTGCTGGTAGTAAAGACTCAAACCAAGCCCAAACCCGCCAATAACTTCCCGGTCTTCCTTAATAGGCACAGTAACGGATCTGAAAGGAACGCCGTACACTTTCTCCGGCAGAATTCTTCTTTGCGTTTCTCCTGTTTGTATTGCTTTATACAGCCCACTCTCTTTTGGAATTTTTTTCCCTGTATTATCCATAAGCTGCAGGGACTCCGAAGGGTAATCTACAAGAAATTTTTCCCTGTCAGCTACTGAAATGGAACAGTCAAGCGGGACAAGCTGTTTAATATCAGGAGCAAGCTTTACAGCGGCTTCAAGTAACGTATACTTTTTCCCCCCATCCGATTGAGTCAAAACCACTTCCCCTTTCAAAATACTATTTTTGAATAATATGGTTTCATTTTTTTAAAGAATATTACATTCTCAATTCCTTGTCAAGCCTTAATATAGCAACAGGATAAACTATTCTGTCAATCTATAAAAAATTTATAAATAAGTAAAAAAAGATAATATCATCTGCTCCCCCAGAGTCTGCAGGGCATATCTTTTATGTTATCGCTATATTACCGCGAACAAAAGTAACAACTTAAATTTAAGTAAGTTTGCAATTTAATAAGTTGACAAAATACTACTAACAGTGGTATCTATTAAAAGGGATAACTAATCTGTGTTCTTTTAAAGAACTATTAATATATCATAATAGTTATACCCCATTTTTCCAAAAATATAAATACAGGAGGAATGGTTGTGACAAATTTTGGTACCATTGACAAAGTTTTCCGTCACGTTGTAGAACAATACCCCGAAAAAACTGCTCTAATCTTCAAGGAAGAAAAGTACACATTTTCTGAGTTAGATCGTCTCGCGGAAAAGGTTGCAGCATACTTTTACAGCAAGGGGGTAAGGAAGGGTGATAAAATTATTCTTTACCTTTCCCATATGTCCGAATGGGTTATCATCTGGCTGGCCATGCAGCGTCTGGGAACAGCAGTAATTCCCGTAACACATTTTTATGGCCATGAAGAACTCAGCTACATAGCAAAAGACAGCGAAACAAAAACAATTTTTTGCATGGATAAAAACGTTGATCAGGTCATTAAAGCTTCGGAATCCAGCCCTTTTGAAAGAATAATCATCATTGGAAACGAGCTGTCTCCTCAATTGGTACAAAGCGCCGGGGAAAAAGGTGCAGAAATAGTTTCTTTCTCAAATATTTTAAAAGAAGATGTTCCTCTTTTGCCGGAGGTGGAAATTGACGAAACTGATTTGGCAGAAATACTTTATACCGGAGGAACTACAGGTTTCCCCAAGGGGGTACCGCTATCAAATATTCTTTTATTAACGGCAATGAATACAAAAAGAACGGAATTCGCGCCCCTTGTTCCCATGGGCAGTGGCGTGGCCCTGCAGGGTGCTCCGCTAAATCATATTCTGGGAAAAGAGGTAGGCTTTTCTTCCCTTCTTTCCGGCGACGCGCTGATATTGTTACCCAAAATGAACTTGGATGATTTATTTTATCATATTGAAAACTATAAAGTAACCACCCTCTTTGGTACTCCTACTCTTTGCAGAATGATCCTTGAGCATGAAAAATTAAACGACTATGATTTTAGTTCTTTGGCCTATATTTTTACTGCCGGGGAATCCATGCCCGGTGAAGTAGCCCGGAAATGGACCGAGACGTTTGGCAAAAAGATTTATAATGGTCTGGGCAGCACGGAAACCTGCGGAGGCATCTCAGGGATACCCGTCGAAGAGGAATTTCCCGAGGGTACCGCAGGAAAAATAGTTTCGTCCAAAGAGGTAAAACTAGTTAATCCCGATACACAGGAACTGGCATTGCCGGGTGAACCGGGCGAACTTTGGGTTTCTTCAAAAAATATGGTTACCGGTTATCTGAACAAACCGGAAGAAACTGCCAAGCATTTTGTCAACATCGATGGAAAAACATGGTACAAGACGGGCGATATCGTTCGTTTTGATGAAAACGGATGGCTCTTTTTTGTTGATCGTTCTGTGGATTTGATCAAACACAAAGGCTACAGGGTAGCTGCTACAAAGGTTGAATCGATAATATACAAGCATGAGGCAGTAAGCGAATGTTGCGTTGTCGGAATCCCCGATGAAAAAGTCGGTGAAAAAATCAAAGCCTTCGTCGTTACCAAGGCAGATGCAAAAAGCGTTACTGCAGATGAGCTTATAGAGTGGTGCAAGGATAGGCTTTCCAGTTATGAAGTTCCAAACTTAGTCGAATTTCGAAGTGAATTGCCTAAATCTCCGGTAGGGAAAATTTTAAAAAGAAAATTACGGGATGAGGAAAGAAAAAAACAGGAACAATAAAAAACATAAATAAAAAGGCTTATTGCCTTTTTATGCCATATTCCCCGCCTAAAAAGTATGGTGATCCCATAAGATTGAACATCATACTTTTTAGCGATCCCTGCTTATTCTTGTCCGGGAGATAATACAAACGCCCAAAGAAGATGATCGTCTCTGGACTGCAAAATGCGCCTTCTTTACTGCCTGGGGGTGTTCTCGTCTGCCATGAGGCTATCGTTTTGGAACCTGTCAGGGCGGGTCCCGGCTTTCGAATCTGGAATGGGCATGTTCAACGTTGCCATGCCTCAGGCTGCAAACACCCCCCTTGGCGCTACCCGGCATTCCTTCATAATATCGGGCACCGGGCAAAAATTAATTTGTCTGTTTGTTATTTACGGCGGCCGGCTAGTCATTTCCGTGTCACCTGCTACCATGCGGCGAAATGGATCTGTTCAGGCCAAACCGCTGGCCGCCATGCAGAGAAACATATCACAAAAAGCCCTTAAAACCATAGCCATAAAGCCATCAACAGGCAGCTATTGCCGGACCTGCTTGTGCCGGATGCTGAAGGGGAACACCGGCATGATCGATCCTGGCAAGGCCACCCGCAGACCTTCAGTGTTTTTTTATTTGATTCTTCAGGTAGCAGCTGCTGTAAATACTGTAATTGGAGATATCTGCCCATGTTTGCAACTTTAAATATCCTGTTGGACTACTTAAAACAGTTCAAACCCGCTTACAATGCAAAAAATAATGATAATCCCGTATTTAAAGGAATACATATGCTGGACTCAGAAGGTTCCTGCCTATCTTCCGAGTATCTATACATTTGCACCCTTTCGGAGGCCTTGAAATTAAACAGGGAGCGCTCCGGATTTTATTATTTATGTATCAGGGATAGATTTTTTGACGATATGGAAAAGGATGCCGATTTAATGTCGGGGATTATAAATATCAATGTAAACATTGATATTGCCACCCTGTTTAATTATGTGCAAAATATTTTTATCTCGCTTAATGAATGGATTGCACAGATGAGGAACTCCCTGATTGAAAATAAGGGGCTGCCCGATCTTCTTGAATTAAGCGAAAAAGTTATTGGAAACCATATCGTTGTTTTAGATCCGTCCCTTAAATTGTTGGCCCATACAAAAAATATTCGGACTGACGATCCCATATCTATCGATCTGATTAAGCATGGTTACCATACAGAAGAAAATATCAGGAAGTTCAGGTTTTTAAGGCGTTTTGAAAAATGGGCAAAAGAAACCGGTCTGTCAATCAACGAAAGCTGTGATATATCGAGATTTCCTACTGTAATTAAAGCCTTTACTTACAGTAGCATTTATTCCGTTATGGTTGTCATGACATGCACAAACTTTGCCGTCACCGGCGGTTTGATTGACCTGTTCAATCTCCTTTTAGTCAATATCCGCTATTATATTGACAGGGATTACTCAGAAGGGAAGTTTTTTTCGGCTTATGGTTCCTTTATTATCGATCTGATTGAGAAGAAAATAACCAAAGAAACCGCGGTCATGAAGCAATCAATGTATGCGGATCTCCCCTTTAATTTAAAATATAAAATGTATAAGATTGTTTTTAACGACATAGAAAATATCTCGATCAGTTGCGCTTTACAGGATATTGCGAACGATCTTCCAACGGCAAAGCCAATCCTGTATAAACAGGATATTCTTATATTAAGCTTTATCCAAGATAAAAAATCATATAGCGAGGAAGATAATATATATAAAAATTTTCTTGTTGCGCTGGAAAATTTTCTTGAAAAGTACAATTCTTGTTGCGGCATCAGCAATTATTCTGAAAACTTGATGCAAATACATTCTTCCTACATACAAGCTTCGCTTTCAGTAAATTATGGAAAATTGGTAAACGAAAAAAAATATTTAAAGATGATATTGGATATCGAAGAAGAATATGATAAAAACATTTTTAATTATAACGACTATTGCTTATATCATATGATCGATTGCTATACACATCACAGCTTATCGACCGTAGCCAATCCCTGCTATAATGTTTTGCTCAGAATTATTAACTATGATAAAAAAAACAACTCCGATAATGCCCGGATACTGTACATTTATCTCAAATGCGAGAGAAAAGCAACTCTTGCAGCAAATCTGCTCCATATGCATCGAAACAATGTCATCTACAGAATATCAAGAATACAGGAAATGTTTCAGATTAACCTTGATGACACCATGCTCAGATTAAAAATTCTCCTGGCTTATAAAACGATTGAACTTTACGGCATTGTCTGAATACGATTGGGCAGACTGCTATAACCTGCTGCAGTGCAGTTCAAAGTGGCTTTGTCAGGAAGGTGAAACAATGCTGGATGTTCGGGCAATACGAAAAGATTTCCCGGTTTTGCAAAGAATTGTTAACGGAAAACCCCTGGTCTACTTAGATAATGCCGCAATGACGCAATTGCCCCGGCCGGTAATGAAAACCCTGGAAGAACAATTGATGGGATATAATGCGAATGTCCACAGAGGGATCCATTATCTGAGCGAAAAATCGACAGAGCGGCTTGAAAATGGACGTATAATTGTGCAAAACTTCATTAATGCCGCATATGCACATGAAATTATTTTTACAAAGGGGACTACTGATGCCGTCAATATGCTGTCCTGTGCTTTTGGCGAATTATTTGTTTTCCCGGAAGATGAGATTATAGTATCCGAGATGGAGCACCATTCCAACCTTGTTCCCTGGCAAATGCTCTGCCGGAGAAGGGGCGCCCGTTTAAAAGTTATACCCTTTGATGATAACGGGGATCTAATTATCTCCCAGTATAAAAAACTGCTGTCTGAAAGGGCAAAGCTTGTTGCCGTCACTCATGTTTCCAATGTTTTGGGTTCCGTTAATCCTGTAAAAAATATTATTTCTCTGGCCCATGACTTTAACGTCCCCGTTCTCGTTGACGGAGCACAAAGCATCCGGCATGAAATAATCGATGTTCAGGATATTAATTGCGACTTCTTTTGTTTTTCGGGCCATAAAATGATGGCGCCGGCAGGTATTGGAGTTTTATACGGAAAAGAAAAATGGCTTGAAAAAATGAATCCCGTCCAGTTTGGAGGAGGTATGGTCGACAGTGTTTCTATTGACAAAGCCTCCTTCGGAACGCTTCCACTAAAATTTGAGGCAGGAACTCATAATGTTGCGGGAGCAGTTGCTTTAGGTGCGGCAGGCAGTTATCTGGAAATGATTGGCCGGGAAAATATTAATACATATGAAACTGCATTGATGGAGCACCTTTGCAGATCCATATCCGGAATTGACGGCTTAAAAATTCTTGGAAACCCCTTAAAAAGGGCCGGGGTCCTGAGCTTTAATCTGGAAAATATTCATCCCTATGATATAGCTGTTCTTCTGGACAATCTTGGGATTGCTGTGCGCTCCGGAAACCATTGTGCTCAACCCCTGCTTGACCACTATCATTTAAGCCATACTGTCCGCGTATCCCCGGCTTTCTATAACACAAAGGAAGAAATAAATTTCCTGATTCAGGCAATTAACCGCATAAAAACCCTTATTGAAAAATGAGGTGTTAAAATGACAATTGATGAAATACAGGAAAAGTTTGTAGCAGATTTTGTGAAGATGGGGGACAGCTTTGGACAATATTCCTACTTAATAGAACTTTCAGGTTCCCTTGGGGAACCTGATCTGTTATTGAAAACGGACGCTAACCTTGTGGAAGGCTGCCAATCCAAAGTCTGGTTATCAATGCTTTACAGAAATGGAAAAATCGAAATTAAAGCCGACAGCGACACGCTTATTCTGAAAGGTGTGCTTAAAATATTGATCGAAATGTTTTCCGAACGTTTTCCGGAAGAAATTATAAATGCAGATTTTAATTTTTTTGAAAAGACAAAAATCAAAGAAACGTTTTCCTCCGAAAGAGTTAAAGGTATTGGTTACATTATCAGGAAGATTAAGGATTTTGCGGAAGAGATTCAATCTTCCCGGGGAAAGGGACAGCAGCTTCCAGGTTGAACCGGAATATCTGAACAAAGGCATTTTTTTTGCCCAAACGAATAAATATTGTAACTTTTATTGTGCAAAATACCAATATAAAGAACTTTTTAAAATATATTGTTTAATATTTCTTTGCAGATCAGGGTGGATGATATATAAAATGAAATGAAAGTTACGAATAATATTATGGTTTCCTATAATGCATTTATATATTCAGGATGCTAAGATTCAGATAATTCCTAATAATAAAGAAGGAGCGCACTATATTATGAGTATTAAAAAAGGGATAGAAATCAAACTGAATGTAAGGCCGGTTTACATTGGTTTTGTTCATCTTTCTGTTTTCGAAGGTCCCTGCCGCTTTGGCAAAGGGGATGAGCTGGAAACGGAATATGATATGATGATGAATCAGGAATTATATAAAGTTTTTAAGGCAGATGTTAAGAAATACCTGAATATAGACGAGATTAATCTGATGGACCCGGTTTATGTAGAAAGATACGACGATTTGCTCAGCAAGGAAGATATTTTTGAAAAAATGGCGGAAAAAATTAATGAAGTCGATCTCTATTTTGTCAGCCTTGGGATTGCCAGGGGAGATATACTTATCGAATTTGCAAAGCGCTATAAAAAACCGGTGGCAGTTGTTCCTGAAAACTTATGCATGATCGCTGAATGCATATCAGCCATAAGAGGCAGAAACCTTGAGGGTTACGGCTATTTGACCTGGGAGGATGCCATCAGGCATATGAAAGTTTTGCGGGTCAGAAAGGTTTTGCAAAAGACAAATGTTTTATTGGCTACAAGGTTGAATTCTACAAGTTCCATGGCCAGTGATGCAACTTTTATCTGCCTGGAAGATGTCACCCGTCTCCTTGGAACTGGATTCAGATATATAAATGCCCACGAACTCATAGACCAGACGCAATTGAAGGATCCTCGGACAAATCATACCATCCCCGGACGGGTTGGCGACAATATTGATAAAAATGATATGGAACAAATTGAGACCCTGACAGATGAATTGATGCAAAATGCAGTAGAATGCAATATGGACAGAGACAAGCTGCTGAAATCTGTTAAGGCGTTCTACACAGTTAAGAAGCTGATGGATATTTACGATTGCAACGCTTTCAGCATACCTTGTCCGGATATATGCGCAACCAGAAGGCTTAACGATGAGCAGATTACCTTCTGTCTGACTCATTCTCTTTTAAACGAGCTGGGCATCCCTTCCGCCTGCGAATATGATATTGGCGCCCTTGTCTCGATGCAGGCGCTGATGAATATTTCCGGCAAAGCACCGTACATGGGCAACACCAACCCCATCCTGTACAAAAACGGCGAAGCCCAGCCGAGGCGCTATGTGCCCGAGGAAAGTTTGAAAAATATTAAAGAAGAGCCAAATCTTTATTTCACATGGCATTCCACCCCAAACAGGCGCTTAAAGGGGTTTGATAAACCGGAAAGCCCATACGGCATTCAGCCATTTGCTTACAGTGGTTTTGGGGCAACCTTGCGCCATGATTTTAACAAAGACTGCGGTCAGCCTGTTACTATGATGCGTTTTGCGCCCGATTGCAGGAAAATGTTTGTTGCGAAGGGAGTTATTAAGGGCGGCGGCGGATTCAGTCAGCAAAATTGCACACTGTTCGTAATTTTCCAGGTTCAAAATCAGGCAGATTTTTTTGCTAAGCAGATCGAATTTGGCAATCATATCCCCCTGGTTTACGGGGATTATACAAAAGAACTTGCCATGCTGGGGGATGCCCTGGGTTTGGAAGTCGTGACCGCCTGAGCTTGATGATGGTTTTTTACTATTAAATTTCGGTAAGGATGTTATTTATGCCGCAATCGGATAACAGGGAAAG
>CAZAQM010000063.1:0-10588 GCA_964487385.1 uncultured Dethiobacter sp. | reverse complement strand
CTGCGCATGGCATGGGTCACACCCGAAACTTCATCCCAGTGCCTGGTCTCCGGCATGATGACTTCCCCGGCCAGCAGCGCCAAGCGCTGTCTTTCCGCCTCGTATTCGATACCGCGGAAGACGGAGCGGAAGGAGTTCATGTTTTTTAACTCTGTTTTCTCCCCCAACCCGGCCGAACCTTTGGGGCGGATGCTGATATTGGCATCGCAGCGCATGGAACCTTCTTCCATTTTGCAGTCCGAAATACCTAAATAGCGGATGATGGAACGCAGCTTTTGCAGGTAAAGCCGTGCCTCCTCCGCCGAGCGAATATCCGGTTCGGAAACGATCTCCATCAGCGGTACGCCGGCCCGGTTAAAATCCACCAGGCTGGAAGGCGATGTGATGATATCCCCCGTATGGGAAAGCTTGCCCGTATCCTCCTCCAGATGAAGCTGATGTATGCCGATCCTTTTGGTTTTTCCATCCAGACGGAGTTCGATATGGCCGTTTGTGCCCAGAGGATGGAAAAATTGGGAAACCTGAAAGCCCTGGGGCAGATCGGCATAAAAATAATTTTTACGATCGAAGGCAAGCTGGGGGGAAATCCGGCAGTTAAGAGCCTGGGCCGCCTTGATGGTGTACTCCACCGCTTTTTTATTTAAGAGGGGCTGGGTCCCCCCGGGAAGGCCCAGGCACATGGGGCAGACCTGCGTGTTCGGTTCGGCCCCGAAGGCAGTGCTGCAGCCACAAAACAGCTTGGTCTCCGTCAACAGCTCCACGTGGACTTCCAGGCCGATAATAATTTCAAATTCTTGCAAAACCGTCCCTCCTTCACTTTTATTATTTGCTCCAAGGGCCATCAGATCGCGGGAAAGCGCGGAGGATTTCCCTTCTCCATCAGCAGGGCAGCCTGCAATAGTGCAACCTCATCCCAGGCCTTCCCGATGAATTGCATGCTGGCAGAATCGCCCGGAGCCATTTCTGCGGGCATGGGAAAGGTGATCGCCGGCAAACCGGCCAGGTTTGCCGCAGCCGTATAATAACCGGCAGGATCGGGCAAAAAACCCATGCCATGATCATCGCCAAGCAGCGGCGCTCCAAAAGGGACAGCCGGAAGGAAAAGCAGATCATAGGCCTGCAGGCAGTTTTCGAGTTCTTTGATGATTAGGGTGCGCATTTTTTGCGCCCTCAGAAATACCCTCTCATAATATTTCCCTGCCGAGATCAGCGCTCCGAAGGTGAGGAACTTTTTCACCCTGCTGCCAAAACCTTCCGTGCGGCTTTTTCTGTACATCTCCTGCAGGCTGTCGCCTCCTGCGGCCCTCAGTCCAAAGCGCACCCCATCATAGTTGGCCAGTGCGGAAAATGTCTCCACAGAGCGGATGATGGCCGCCGTGTCGAGGGAGCGGAATAAATAGGGCATGGGAATCGTTTCCACCCGGAAGCCTTTTTCCTTTAGATGCTCCAGGGCCGAAAGAAAAGCTTTTTTTATTCCTTCCTCCAGATATGGTGATCCTGCCCAGTTTTCCGGAACGGCAACTTTATAGTTATCATCTCCATTTTCTCTGAGCAGGGAGGCATAGGCCGGCACATCGTGCTTGAAGGAGGTGGGATCCCCCGCATCATGGCCGCTGACGAACGGCAAAACAGCAGCAAGATCGGCGATCGATGGCGCTGTGAGGCCAATTTGTTCCAGGGAGGGAGCGCCATCGATCAACCCCCGGCGGGAAATCCGGCCGTATGTGGGTTTGAGAGAGGGAACACCGCAATAGGAGGCGGACTGCCTCAGTTCACCGCAACCATCAGCAGCAAGAGCCACATTGACGGCCCGGCCGGAAACGGCAGCGGCTGCTCCGGCGCCGGCGATATATTTCGTATCCCAGGGATTTTTTATCGCCCCAAAGAATGAACTTTCCCCATCAGTGCCGAGATTGAATTCATCCATATTCGTTTTGCCGGCTAGAAAAGCACCATTTTCCTTTAGTTTTCGGGCAACCGTCGCCTCAAAAGGAGGCCGGTAGGATTTTAAAATCTGCGAGGCACAGGTCGTCGTTTCACCCGCACAAACAGCATCGGAAAGGGCAAAGGAGACTCCGGCCAGCGGCAGCGCTTTGTCCGGCCCGATTCCCTGCAAAAGATCATCTATCCCTTTCCCGATCAACACGGCATCAAAGTTAATAAAGGCGTTGCATTTTTCCTGCACGGCAGCACAGCGGCGGGCAACATCCTCCCCGAGATGTCGCGGGGAAACCGCTCCCGCATTGACCTTTTCGGCCAGTTTTTGAACTATGTATTTATATGAATCCAAAAAACAGGCCTCCCTTCTGTTTTATTTACTCCACTATCTTGGGAACCTGCATATACGGCGATTCGACCTCCGGAGCATTGGCCAGGGCTTCTTCCTGCGACAGGGAAGGGAAGGCGGTATCCCCCCTGGCGGTATTTTCCAGCGCCAGGGGAAGGACTGTGATCCCCACATCATCAAGTGCACTATCTTGCAGAAATACTGCCTCTGCAAGGATATCCCCAACCTCTTTTTCCAGTTCCCCCATTTCCTGCAGCGTCAGCTCCAGGCGAACATCCCATGCGGCCTGCATGATCTCTTCCCGGGTAACATCCAACAGCTATCACCATCCTTACTTTCATGTGTCAGGGGGACGGGGGTATTGACACACTTTGAAAGTGTGTCAATACCCCCGTCCCCTTGTCACGTTGTCAGTTATTTTCCTTGATAAACGGCCTTGCGCTTCTCCAGGAATGCGGCGACGCCTTCCTTTTTATCTTCCGTGGCACAGGCCAGGGCATGGAGGTAGGATTCATGGGCCATACCTTCGTTAAGCCCCATTTCCAAGGAACGGTTCACTGCTTCCTTGGCATACTGGATAGCCAGGGGCGATTTGTTGATAATGCTGCCGGCCATTTTTTTGGCCTCTTCCATCAAATCCTCCAGGGGCACCACTTTGTTGACCAGACCAATGCGGTAGGCTTCCTCGGCATCGACCATACGTGCCGTGAGAACCATCTCCATGGCCCGGCCAAAACCAATTACCCGAGGCAGACGCTGGGTGGCGCCGTCGCCGGGGATGATCCCCAGGTTTACTTCCGGGGCGCCAAGCTTGGCGTTGGCGGAGGCAATGCGCAGGGTGCAGGCCAGGGCCGTTTCCAGCCCGGCTCCCAGGGCAAACCCATTGATAGCGGCAATGACAGGCTTGGGCATTTCCGGCAGCATATTTAAAACTTCCTGGCGCCGGCGGGTCTGTTTGCGCCCCAGGACAAAGTCCCTTTCCTGTACTTCCTTGATATCGGCGCCGGCCATAAATGCTTTTTGGCCTTCTCCCGTAAGGATGAGTGCCCTAACTTCATCATCATTTTCCGCTTCTTTGAAAGCCAGGGCAAATTCTTCCACCAGGGCGTTGTTCATCGCATTCATCACTTCCGGGCGGATGACAGTAATAATCGCCAAGGGCGCCTCTTTTTCATATTTAATGAATTTATACATCTCGAAAACCTCCTCTTTCTATTCTAAGTATCATTGTACCCTTGTTATCGCTGCAAAATCCCTGTTTATTCTGCAGAAAACGAATTTATGGTTAAATCGTTATTTAATATGGAAATGGGGATGGAGGAAGGGATCATTCCCTTTCCCCTTCCCCATTCTTTTTTAAGATAGTTTCAAACAATCTCCCCTATTTATGCAAAGGCGGGGATTCCCAGTTCGGCATTGCCGATGATCAGCTGCTGGATCTGGGAGGTTCCTTCGTACAGGGTATTGATGCGTGAGTCGCGGTACATTCTTTCCAGGGCATATTCGCCGGAGAAGCTGTAGCCACCCAGTATCTGCATGGCATTGTAGCAAACCCTGTTGACCATTTCGCCGCAGTAGTACTTGGCCATACAGGTTTCACGGGTATTGGGAACCCCTTGGTTCTTCAGGCAGCCGGCTCTCCAAACGAGCATTCTTCCCATCTCTATTTCCATAATCATGTTGGCTATTAATGACTGGACCAACTGACGGCTGGCAATAGCCTTGCCAAACTGGACCCTTTCTTTGGCGTGTGTCTTGGCAATATCGTAGGCAGCCTGAGCGGTGCCCACACAACCCGCCGCAACGGTAAAACGTGCATTATCTAGGGCCGACATTGCTACTGCAAAACCTTTGCCGATGGGCCCTAAAATTTGATCCTTGTGTACGCGCACGTTTTCCATGTAAATCTCGCCGGTATCCTGGGCGCGAAGACCAATCTTTTCGTGGATGGGCTGTGGATTCATACCGGGGGTGCCTTTGTCCACCAGGAAGCAGGTAATGCCCCTGGCGCCGGCATCCTTGTCCGTCTTGGCAAAGATGAGGGAAACGTCGGAAACATCGGCGTGGGTAATCCACATTTTGTTGCCGTTAAGGACATAATAATCCCCATCCTTTTCGGCGGTGCTCTTCATGCTGGCCGCATCGCTGCCCGAATCCGGCTCGGTCAGCCCGTAGCAGCCAAAGGATTCTCCCAGGGCAATGGGAATGACATACTTTTTCTTCTGCTCTTCGTTCCCCCATTTTAAAATGGTCTTGGCTACCAGGGAGATATTTACGGAATAGGAACCCCGCATGGAGGAACACCCATAGCCCAGCTCCTCCGCCACGATGGCGTGGGAAATGAAATCCATGCCGCTGCCTTCGTATTCTTCGGGGATGGAGGTGCCGACGATCCCCAGATCGCCCATCTTCTTCCATACATCATCGGGAAACTTCTCATCCAGATCCCATTGCTTGGCATTGGGGGTAATTTCTTTTTCCACAAATTCGCGGACCATTTTTTGTACCGCTTGTTGCTCGGAATTCAGCTCAAAATCCATAAAAGAAACCTCCTTTTTTTCCGTTTCTCTGTGGGCCTGATCATCTGCCGATCCGGCCCCAGAGCGATCTTTTTTCTAGTCAAGTCTCCGTCTGCAGCAGTGCTGTTTCCCCTTATCTCAACTCCGTGGGCACCGGGGGATCCTGGGAATAATCATAGAAACCTTTACCCGATTTGCGTCCCAGATAACCAGCATGCATCATTTTTTCCAGGAGGTAGCAGGGGCGATAGCGGGCATCGCCAAGCTTTGCATAGAGGTTCCTGGTTTTGGCCAGGTGGGTGTCAATGCCAATCATATCGATGAGCGCCAGGGGACCCATGGGCAGGTTGGAGCCCATCTTCATGGCCTTGTCGATATCGGCGGCCGTGCCGATTCCTTCTTCCAATACCCAAACCGCCTCATTAAGCATTCCGGCCAGAACGCGGCTGGCAATCCCGGCAATTCCCTCTTTGGCAGTTACAACAGGTTCTTTGCCCAGGGATCTGACGAATGCCTCGGTTGTTTCGGCTACATCCTTTCTTGTTGCCAGACCAGGCATGATTTCCACGAGTTTCATAACGACGGCCGGGTTGAAATAGTGCATCCCGATTACACGGCTGGGATCCTTGGTCGCCGAGGCAACTTCCGAAATAGAGCAGGCCGTCGTGTTGGTGGCCAGGATGATTTGCGGGGGAACGATCTCGTCTAGTTCGGTGAAAAGCTTCTGCTTAAGGCTGATGTTTTCCGTAACCGCTTCGATCACAAAATCGCAGTTTGCAGCTTCTTTCTTATCGGTGGAAATCTTAATGCGCCCCACCAGTTCCTTGGCTGCTTCCGCTGTCATTTTGCCCTTGTCGACCCTTTTGTTGAGGATCCCCTCGATGTTGCCAATGCTGCGCTTAAGGATACCTTCGTCGATATCAACCAGAGCGACATCCAGCCCCTGCTGGGCACAAAGGTGAGCAATACCTGTACCCATAATCCCGGCGCCGAGCACAAATACCTTCTTAATGGCCATACAATTTCCTCCTCCCAAAACTTTTAATGTAGTAAATCCCTACAACTGCCTAGCTTAACCGTTCGATGACGACGGCCAAGCCTTGTCCGCCGCCTACGCACATGCTGGTCAGGCCCAAAGTCTTGTCGTATTGCTTCAATGTATTCAGGTTGGTGGTGACCAGCTTGGTACCGGTGGCTCCCACAGGGTGCCCCAGGGCAATGGCCCCGCCATGGACGTTGATCTTGTCCCGATTAAATTTCAGTTCTCTTTCGCAGGCCAGATACTGGGCGGCAAAAGCTTCGTTTAGTTCAATGAGATCGATATCTTCCAATTTAAGGTTGGCCCTTTCCAAGGCCTTGGGAATAGCCGCCACAGGGCCGATGCCCATGTACTTGGGATCCACCCCTGCCTCAGCATAGCCAAGGATGCGGGCCAGCGGTGTAACCCCTAAGGATTTGGCCTTTTCTTCGGACATAATCACCACAGCCGAGGCACAGTCACAGAGAGCGCAGCTGTTGCCGGCGGTCACCGTTCCGTCTTTTTGGAATACGGCGGGGAGCCTGAGCATTTTTTCCAGCGAGGCATCGGCCCGGGGGATTTCCTCCTGATCGACGTTTACCATCTTTTTCTTCTGCTTGACTTCGATGGAAACAAGTTCATCCCGGAATTTGTCTTCGGCGACAGCCTTCGACGCTTTCTGATGGCTCCACAGGGCAAATTCGTCCTGTTCCTGGCGGCTGATGTTATATTTCTCCGCCAGAAGCTCGGCGGTGTTGCCCATAAACATCCCTGCCAGGGCGCATTTAAAA
The DNA here is from genome assembly GCA_964487385.1 of uncultured Dethiobacter sp. Lineage (GTDB taxonomy): Bacteria > Bacillota > Dethiobacteria > DTU022 > UBA8154 > DUNV01. Next base: position 3,973 of record CAZAQM010000063.1, on the reverse strand, counting down.
CCGTCCATATGCAAGCCGTCATAGGCGGGGAAATCCCACATACGGGCCCCCCAGCGGGCCTGGGGAATCAGGAAGGGAACGTTGGAACCGGATTCGGTGCCCCCGGCAATCACCACATCATTATCGCCGCACATAATGGACCGGCAGGCATCGATCATTGCTTGAATGCTGGAAGCGCAGCGGACATTGACCGTGTAAGCCGGCACGCTGTCGGGAAGCCCTCCCCTGACAGCACAGATACGGGCAATATTCGGGCCGATCCCCGCCTGCCATCCACAGCCGAATATCAGCTGATCCACATCCCCGGGGGTGATCCCCGCCCTCCTCACAACTTCGGCCACAACCGCAGCGCCCAAATCACCGGCGCTTTGACTTTTGAGACTGCCGCCGAAACTTCCGGCGATAGTCCGCACTGCACCTACAATTACAGGTTTTTTCATTTGTTTTCCCCGAAAGTGTTCACTTTCGGGAATTCCTCCTTCCTGTTTCTACTTATACCTACATAAACCTACATAAACCTAACCCCATCCTGACCAAAAAACGATATCCTCGCTTTCTTTAGCCCCCCCCGGCAGGTACCTTTGTGCTGATTATACCGGGTAAGCATCTCCAGTTTCTTAACTGGATCTGGCGAGTCAATGTTTACTTTTTTAACCCTCCCCCCTTTTTCTGCCTTTTATCTCTTCTAAATAAGCTGGCATTTTTCTTTTAAATGGTCTTTTATGTTGCAAACTATCCCCTTTTATAGTTCCCGGCAATCCGTTGTTAAGCTATTGAACAGACTCAATCTCAATGTTTTTTAGTTTTTTCCAAAGCGTTGTCCGGCTGATGCCCAGCTGGCGGGCCAGATCCTTCTTATCCCGCTTGTTCTGTTTGTACAGTTTTTCAATGATTTGCCTTTCCATTTCCTTCATCTTTCCCACACCGATAGTTAAATACTGTTCCCCATCCGGCAAAAGGCCCTGTCCATCCTCCCTGTAGCGGTAAAGCTCGTCGACCAGTTCTTCGATCAGACGGAAGTTGTCCGCACCCTCCTTGGAAAGGAAAAGATACTTTTCGATGAAATTCTCCAGCTCCCGCACGTTGCCCGGCCAATCATATTCGCAAAGGTAGCGCATGATCGAACGGGGAAATTCTTCGACGCCTGTCCTGTTGCCCTTATACTTGCGGCAAAAATGTTCGATCAGGAGTGGAATATCGTTCCTGCGCTGCCGCAGCGGGGAAAGATGCAGATTCAATACATTGAGGCGAAAACTCCGATATCTCATCCAAAAAAATTGTCTCGCCAAGGATCAAGACCGTTGAATCAGAAGAGGCAAATTTTTTGGCACAGGTGACGGTTTTGGTCATTTCCGTTGAGGAACCAATGAGATGGTTGAAGGTGTAGTGCGAAACTAGTCCGCTGTCATGGAGTTTTTTACGGATGGTCGCCTCCAGGTTTTGAATCTTATGGACGCTCTGGAAGGTAATGACCATCCCGTGGATTTCCCTGTCTAGGTAAATGGGAATGCGATGAAAAAGAATCTGCTTGCCACCGACCCAGTGCACCTCGCCTTTTCCCTCTGCGAAATCCTGGAAAAAAATTTTCGGCAAGGGTATGGGCAGATTTTCCGCCTTTTTGCCGATGATATCCCTGTTGGAAATTTTAAAAACCTCTTCCGCCGAAGAGTTGAAATGGTTAACCTCATCATTTTTATTTACAGCGATGACGCTGGTGTATGTATGATCGATGATCGTTTTGAGGAATTCTGCTTTTTCCCGGTCCTTTTCCCGGTGGAGCACCCCTGTAGGCCCCCGGCTGATAATCACATCGACACCCGATTGCTCAAACCTTTTCCCCACTTCCACCCCTTTGTCCAGAAAGGCCTCAACGATCTCCAGTTCAAAATTTTGATCCCTGGAGATCTGCCGGGTGAGCCTGGTCAACTCGGGGAGAGGAGAAATCATCACAATGCGGGCTTTTCTCATCTTCGCTCTCAAATCCCGTTAAAAAAATTAACGTATTTATTTATTAGTTTAGCAATCATGTCCACTTTTTAAATTCGACTCTCCTCTTAAAAACCCTTTTTCCAGAATATAAAAATATCGGATCTCCCCAAAAGACAAAATACAGACACCCCGCATCATTGCTGCTCCCGGTATCTCTCGTATTCTTCAGCGGTGTCTATATCCATATTAATACCGGAACAGGGCATTTCCACCCCCCGGATCCCTTCGTCCGGGATCTGGGGAATAATGCCCCTGCCGCCCTGATCGCCCCGCAGTTTCATCAGCAGCGGCCAGGTCCGGCGATCGAAGAGCTGGGGATTGCCTTTTTTATTCTGGTAATAAGGGTAGGTAACCAGATTCAGGCCCTCTTTATAGCTTTTTACCAACGAGCGGTATACCCGCGGAGCAATAAAGGGCTGATCGCCCAAGGCAAAAATAATCCCCTGGGTTAGGGGGTGGGAAGCGCTGATGGCAGCCTGGACAGAAGTGGACATTCCCCTTGCTGAATAAGGGTTGGGAACGATCCTTATCCCCATTTTGGAAAACTGTCTTACCACCCATTCCTGCTCGGGACGGGTGACAATAAAAACTTCATCGGCGCCGCTTTGCCGGGCATTTTCCACGGCATGCCCCAGAATGGTTTCCCCTCCCAGGCACAGGGCAAGCTTATCCTCCCCCATCCTCCTGGAAAAACCTGCCGCCAGGATGGCACAGGAAATGAAAGGCTCAGCAAATGGCCTCCTCCATATATAGCGCACAGGAAAATCCCGAGCCAGAGCGGCAAAGAGCAAGCATGAAACGCCGGAGGGGGAAAAGGCGGCAAAAGCCCTGGCAACGGAACGGGCCTGCACCTCATCTTTAAACAGATCCGCCTTATTGATAACAGGAACGGCCCGGGCAAAGGGGGCCTGTTCCCGCCCCCTGTCCAGCATGAAAGCAAGGCAGCGGATCAACTGCTCCGTACCGATCGGTTCACCTTCCAACGCGCCTATCTGGGCGGCCAGGAGTTCCGGCCGGTGGACATAGCCTCCAGCAATGGGCAGCCCCAAGGCATCGCTGCCCAGCAGGGGCACGATAACCGTGGAGGAAGGAGGAATGACGGGCTCATGCCAGGCATACCCCTTGATGGGCCGCCTGGCCGCACCGTCTGCCTCCACAAGGATATACGGAGCCAATCCTTCCGCAAAAAGTTCGCCGATCAGGGAAGTATCCAGCCCGTCGATCTTGCCGTTGGGCAGCAGGGCGCTTCCCAACACGGCCACATTTTCCCGCTCCAGCAGGAGGCGCAGCTTTTCCCTGGCCGCATCCATATCGGAGGTGATAATTTCAGGAAATTGCTGCTGAGGAAAGATCTTGGTGGTCGTAGTCAGTATAACTTTTTTATTTTCCCGGGAAAGTTCTTCCGCCAGCCGCAAAAGGAAAGTAGTTTTCCCGCCGGCCCCGTAAAAAGAGACTATTTCCCGTTCCCCCAAACCCATAATCTCCCGCAGCCCCGGAAATGTAAACATAGTCATTCAAGCTGCCCCCGTCCGCATTATCATGGAATAATTTTATTAAGGGAATATTCGATGATCCCCTCGGCGCCGGCCTGCTTTAATTTGCAAACCAGTTCGCGGACCTTTTTTTCATCGATCACCGTCTCCACAGCCACCCATCCTTCCTCGTCGAGGGGGGAGATGGTTGGTTTTCTTAGAGCAGGAAGCAGGGGAAGTATCAGCGGGAGCTTTTCCTTATGAATATTCATTTTCAGCCCCACTTTCTGTTCGGCCATGAGCGCCGCCCGCAGAAGCATGGAGATATGTTCTATTTTATCTTTTTTCCATTCGACCTGGCAGCTTTCCTTGTTGGCAATGAAACGGGGCGTGGATGTAAGAATCGTAGCGATAATCCTTAGATTGTTGGCCTTCAGGGATCTTCCCGTCTCAGTCAGTTCGGCGATGGCATCCACCAAGGCCGGGGGCTTTACTTCCGTAGCCCCCCAGGA
>CAZAQM010000062.1:0-10620 GCA_964487385.1 uncultured Dethiobacter sp. | reverse complement strand
TGACAGCCCTGGTCGAGGAAGTGGAGATCTATCTGCCCCTGGAAGGGGTGATCGATCTGGCGCAGGAAATTGCCCGCCTGGAAAAGGAACTTCAGGAGGCGGTCAAAGAGATGCACAAGGTGGAAGCCAAGCTCGGCAATGAAAAGTTTCTGCAGCGGGCTCCCGCCGAGGTCGTCCAAAAGGAAAAGGCAAAGAAAGAGGAGTACGATCTCAGGCAGGCCAAACTTAAGTCCAGGCTGGATGAGCTGAAAAGCCTTTAGGAGAAGGAGTGCCTTTTTTGTCATATCGGGAAGCACTGGCATGGATTCACAGCATCGAACGATTTGGAATGAACCAGGGGCTGCAAAGGATCGAGGCCCTCCTCGGATACCTGGGGGATCCCCATAAAAAACTAAAATTTCTGCATATCGGTGGAACCAATGGAAAAGGTTCCACCGCGGTGCTGGCAGCCTCGATCCTGCAGTCCGCCGGTTACAGAACAGGGCTTTATACCTCTCCCTATCTGCAGGATTTTACTGATCGCATGTCTGTGGATGGGGCGGAAATTCCCCGGGATGATCTGGCGGGTCTTGTTTCCATCGTCAGGCCCCTGGCAGAAAAAATTGCCGGGGATCCCCGGCTGGGGCAGCCGACCCAGTTTGAGGTGGTGACTGCCATCGCTTTTGCCTATTTTGCCCGGGTTAAACCCGATATCGTCGTGCTGGAGGTGGGACTGGGGGGAAGGCTGGATGCCACTAACGTGGTCTTGCCGCTGGTTACGATCATTACCACGGTGAGTTTGGAGCATACCAGGGTTTTGGGAAAGACCGTGGAGGCCATAGCTGCTGAAAAGGCTGGCATCGTTAAGGAAAAGACTGAAGTGGTGACCCAGGCCCAAGGCGCTGCTCTCGGTGTTATTGAGGGGATCTGCCGGCGAAGGGGCGCCCCTCTTTACAGGCTGGGGAAGGAATTCAGGGCAGAGTTTTTGTCCGGCGATCTTCACAGACAGACCTTTGATTACCAGGGATTGGCCCAAAATTTAAAGGGGCTGGGGATCCCCCTGCTGGGGGAGCATCAGATTGCCAACGCTTCTGTGGCGCTGGCTGCCCTGGAACTACTCGGCAAAAGGGGTTTTGTCCTGACGGAGGAAGCTTTGCGCAGCGGGCTATCCCAAACCCGCTGGCCGGGCCGGCTGGAGATTCTGAGGCGGGATCCGCTGGTGGTGATCGACGGGGCGCATAATCTGGAGGCTTTTCAAGGGCTGCGGCGGGCACTGCCCAAAATTTTTTCCTATAGAAAAATGATCCTGGTTCTGGGTATCCTTCAGGACAAGGCTGTGGAAGGGATTCTGGCCGAGATTGTCCCGCTGGCTTACAAGCTCATCCTTACCCGGCCCAACAGCCCCCGGGCGGCCGATCCCCGGCGCGTGGAAAGAATAGCCGCCAAGCTGTTTCAAGGGCAAATACTTGTCGAGGAAGAGATTGTTTCCGCATTGCAAAGGGCGTTTGCACTGGCTTCCCCGGAGGATCTCATCCTCATTGCCGGTTCACTGTACCTCATCAGCGAGATCCGCAATTTCTTTTTCCAGCCCGGGATTATCCTCGGTTAAAAGCTGGAAGATAGAGCAATTAAAAAATTGTCTTTGCCAAAAATTTCTGAAGGTATTCTTAAATTTTTATCGAAAATATAATGACAATGGGGCTATTAATCCTAATGTTTAAGATGTATGCCAAAATATAAATGTTAGGCAAATTACCCACAGCTTGTTGAATTCTGTTTATTATGCTGCTAGGAGAGGTGAAAGATGGATGGAAGAATTCTTAGGGGAGAAAGTTGCTAGCACTTTGCCGGCAATTGTGATGTTTTTCCCATTCTTAGCGGCAGTGCCGGCTTTCTTTCTGACTCGTTACAAAAGAAGAGGGGGGGAAATTTTTACCGTCCTTGCGATAATGGCGGTTTTTGCAGCCATTCTTTCCATGTACCCCACCATTAAAAGCGGGAACGTACTTTATGGCAAATATCTTTTTTTATCCATCCCTTACTCCATCTATTTTAGGGTTGATGCCCTGGGATTTTTTATGGGGCTGTTGATCTCTTTCCTATGGCTTTTAGCCGCCATACATTCCATCGGTTATATGGCCGGGGAACAGGCTCACGATCGCTATTATGGTTTCTTCCTTCTTTCCCTGGGCGGCTGCCTGGGAACGGTATTTGCCGGCGAATTAGTTGGTTTTTTTGTCTTTTTCGAGATCATGGCCCTTTCATCTTTCGTTCTGATTGCCCACGAGGAGCACCCTTATGCTATGTTTGCCGGGGCCAAATATTTATTCATGTGCATCGGCGCCGGCCTGGCCATTTTTTTCGGTATTATTGTCACATATTACCTCAGCGGCGGGATTCTTACTTTTGATGGTTTTGGGCTCGTCAGGGAGAACTCCCTGCTTTCACTGCTGGGCTTTTTAGCCTTTTTGATCGGTATGGGCATCAAGGCAGGGATTTTCCCTCTGCATGTTTGGCTGCCGGATGCTCACCCGGCAGCTCCCTCCCCGGTGAGCGCCCTCCTTTCCGGGGTAATGATCAAAATAGGGGCCTATGGCATGATCCGGGTTTTTTACCAGGTCTATGGTTTTGCCTTTTTGCGGGAGGCCGGATGGGATAAGATACCCTTGATCCTGGCTATTATTACCATATTGCTTGGCTCGGCCCTGGCATTGCTGCAGGACGATCTCAAAAGGCGGCTGGCCTATTCCAGCATCGCCCAGATTGGCTATATAGTTTTGGGCATTTCCCTGCTGAGCGAACGTGCTTTCATCGGAGCAATCTACCATATTTTCACCCACGCCTTTATGAAAGGCTGCCTCTTTCTTATTGCCGGGGCCATCATCGTGCGTACCGGCGAAAGAAGGATCAGCCATATGGGCGGGCTAGGTTATAAAATGCCTATGACGATGATCGCTTTTGCCCTCTGTTCCCTGTCCATGGTGGGAATACCGCCCTTTAACGGATTTGTCAGCAAATGGCAGCTGGCGCTGGGCAGCTTGGATGCGGGCCAGCCTTTGATCGTGGTGTTGCTCATCATAAGCAGCATCATCAATGCTGCTTATTACTTTCCCATTATTACCAATGCTTTCTTTGGTGCGCCAAGGAGTGCCGCAGCAGGGGAAACTGCTGCGGCCATAACTGATTCCATGGATTCCCCGGCGGGGAAAAGCGAGGTGCCCCTGAATATGCTCATACCCATCGGTATCCTGGCCATCGGTTGCCTGGCTTTTGTTCTCATGCCCCAAAACTGGCCGCTGGAACTGGCCAAGGCGGCAGTAAGGCAGTTGTTTGTCCAATTTTAGATTTATAAAAGGGAAGTGGTTGAAATGGGCTTGGCACTTTTACCGGTTTTTGCGCCGATAATCGTTTCACCTGCCTTGTTTTTCCTTTCCTGCAGGTGGCGGCGTGCTATGCTGATTTTATATCTCTGTGGGATGCTTGCCATAGCTTTCTACATATTATCCGGGGCGGAGCTGGGCAGTGCATCATTTTTTACCTCAACTTTTGCCGAGGGCAGCGGGATGGCGCCGCTGTTTTTCAGCGAGCATGCCTATGGAAAAATAGCCGCCTTCGGGTTTCTTTTTGTCGGCGCTTTTGCCCTTCTCTATGGATTGGACGTAAGCAAAGCCAGCGAACAGGCGGTCTCGTTGGCGGGCAACTTTCCCACCCTTTTCATCTTCTGGGAATTCGTGACCATTTCCACCGGCGGGCTGGTACTGCTAAGGAGAACACCCGAGGCCGTGCGCATGGGCTATCGCTTCATCCTCTTCCAGTTGGGAGGGGGGCTGCTGCTCTTTCTGGGAATAATGCAGCATTATGCTGCCACGGGTTCTTTTCTCATCGGCATTCCCCAGGCGGGGCTGGCCTTTTTCCTGCTGGGAATAGGTATAAAGGCAGCTTTCCTGCCTCTGCATGTATGGCTGCTTTGGGGCTATCCCAGTTCCTCCTTCGCCTCTACCGTTGTTCTCGCCGGACTGACCACCAAGGTGGGGGTTTTTGCCGTGGCACGCATACTTCCCGCCCATGACGGCATCGTTTTAATGGGTGCCTGCATGGCCCTTTTCGGAGCAATCTGTGCAATCCTGCAAAGCGATCTGAGGCGTCTCCTCTCCTACTCCCTCATCAGCATGGTGGGGCTGATGGTTGCCGGCGCGGCCCTGGGAAAGCCTGTGGCCATCGACGGCGGGTTTTTATATATGGTCAACCATATGCTTTATAAGGCATTGCTCTTTATGTGTGCCGGGGCAGTAATCTATGCCACCGGCAAGGAGGATCTGCATGATCTTTATCCCCGCAAAGGGGGGGGCAAAAAGAATCTGCCTCCGGTGTGGCTCACCGTGCCCATAGCGCTGATCGGCGCTGTTGTCGGAGGCCTCTCCGGAGCGGGAATGCCCCTGTTCAATGGTTATGCAGGCAAGTATCTCATGAAACAGGCCCTGCATGGGGTATTTCCCGCCGAATGGATGATCTGGCTGACAGGGGCGGCCATTACTGTCGCCTTTTGCAAATTTATTTGTTTCGGTTTTATTCAGGGGCGCTCCAAGGCCCTCAGGGAGATTCCTTCCTCGATGAAACTGGCCATTGCCGCGGTATCGGTTTGCTGCCTGCTCTTCGGCCTTTGGCCTGAACTGTTGGCCCGGTTGATGCCCTATAGCTCCAGCTTATCTGTCTATTCACTGGCCGGAATATGGGCATCGCTGCAGGTTATCCTCGTGGGGCTGGCAGTATTTGCTTTAACGAGCGGAATGCTGGCCCGGCGCATACCGGTGCCCGCCTGGCTGAGCATTGACTACCTCTTCTATCAGCCGCTGCTGAGGACGCTCAGTGCAGTCTATACCCGTTTCGGCGGCATTGTGGAGGCGGTGGTCGATAATACATTTGTAAGGACCATCCCCACTCTTTCGGCAATTTCCCAGGGTGTGGCCTCCTTTGATGAAAGGACGGTTAATCTGGTGGCGGGCGGGGTGGCCGGCTCCTCCACGAAAGTTGGAGACGGTATTTATGATACCTGGCTGGGGGGTATGACTTCGCTGTTAAAGCGCGGGCGGCTACTCCTGCGCAGGTTGTTTTTCCTCATGGTTAAGGTCGACTATGACCCCAAGGGGGAAAGGATGTTTCAGCTCTTCAATGTAAAGAATTTTGACTTCGATTTTTTACTTTTTATGATCACCCTTTTTATTTTGTTGGGATTCAGTATTTTTCTTTTCTAGGATGGGGGAGGGAAATATAAATAAATGAACGTGGTTAATTCATCTTTACCCCTGTTATCAGTTCTCGTTCCAATAATTGGCGCCATCATTATTAACAGGATTTCCGAGCAACATGTAAAAACGCGCAATATGACGGCACTGCTCGCTGTGACGGTTACTTTTCTGCTCATTGCCAGGTGCATCTTGTTGCCGGCTTGGAGCTGGCCTTCAAGGTCGATCAACTAGGCATAATTTTTGGTTTCACCTCTTCGTTGCTCTGGATCTTATCCATCATTTATTCCATGGGTTATATGTCCCAGGAGATGGGGCAGCGCCGTTATTTTTGTTTTTATGTCCTCTCCATGAGCGCCACCATGGGGGTGGCTTTTTCGGCAAATATGTTCACCATGTATATCTTTTTTGAATATCTGACCCTTTGCACATATCCCCTTGTCGTCCATCCCCAGACGAAAGAGGCGACGAGATCAGGGATCAAATATATCATCTACTGTTTTGGCGGCGGCGGCCTGATCCTTTTTTCCCTGCTGATACTGCAGGGCATGGTGCAGAGCGTCGATTTTATTCCGGGCGGAATCCCCGCAGTCGTACAGAGCGAACCGCAAACCCTGCTCTTCATTATTTTCTTCCTGGCAATATTGGGTTTCGGCACAAAAGGGGCGCTCATGCCCATGCATTCCTGGCTTCCCGCCGCCATGGTTGCCCCGACTCCGGTCAGCGCCCTGCTGCACGCCGTTGCCGTGGTAAAAAGCGGGGTTTTCGGCATGATCCGGGTTTTATACTATATCTTTGGGCCCGCCATGCTTGTTAAACTTGGTGTGCTGAATTACCTGGCTGTCCTCGTCTGCTTTACCATCCTGGCCGGTTCCATCATGGCCCTCAGGCAGAACGTTCTCAAGCTCAGGCTGGCCTATTCCACGGTGAGCCAGCTGGCCTACATTACGCTGGGAGGGATCATGTTGACCCCAGCCGGCCTGACGGGGGGCATTGTTCATATTATGAACCATGCCATTCTCAAAATTACGCTGTTTTTCTGCGCCGGCGCCATTATCAAGGTGACAGGAAAGACAAAAATCGATGAGCTAAGGGGTGTCGGGCGCAGGATGCCCATTACCATGATCGCCTTTGCCGTTGGGGGACTGGGGCTCATTGGCATACTTCCCTTTGCCGGCTATGTGAGCAAATACTTTCTTCTCAGCGGGGCGCTCGATTCCGGCAGAATTGTCTTCATCTTCGTTATCCTGGCCAGTTCGCTGTTAAATGCCATGTACTATCTTCCCATCGTGGTCAATGCTTTTTTCCGGGAAGGGGAGTTTAGCAAAGCAAGTGGCCCCGAGGCGCCGCTGACGATGCTCGTTCCTTTGGTTCTGCTGGCAGCAGCCGGGATCTTTTTCGGCCTTTTTGCCAACAAGACTACTATACCGCTGGTCGAAAATGTTGTCAGGATGATATTTTAAGGGGGTAAGGTCAAGTGCCGCAAAATATAATAGTCTCCTTTATGCCTCTTTGGGCGGTAATAATACCCATATTAGCCGGAATAGCCATATTTATTACCGGAGCAGATTCCAGCAGGGCGGTTTTCCGGGCCGGGCAGCCCGCCCCGGGCAAAAACGGGCAGAGATCGGGCACACTCTTTGACGCGGCAGTTTTCCTGCGCAATATTTTACTTCTGGCGGGAACAGCCATACCCTTGATTCTCGTTGCAAGATTATATCCCCTGGTCCGGGGAGGCAGCATCGTGCTGGGCAAAATAGATATCTTCCCGCCCCTGGGGCTCAACTTTCGCCTCGATATGCTCTCCGTCTACATGGGGCTTCTGTTTGGTTTTCTAGGTGTAATTATCGTCATCTATTCGATGGGCTATATGCGGGATGATCCGTTGCCCGAGCGGTTCTTTGGCTTTCTCATGTTTGTTTTTGCCGGAAGCATGGGCGTCGTGCTGGCCGGGGATCTGTTCAGCCTTTTTCTCTTTTTTGAATTCATGTCCATCATGTTCTTCGTCCTGGTGGCCCACCCGGCCACTCCGGAGGCCGTCGGCGCAGGGATGAAATTTCTCTTTATGACCATAATAGCCGGCGTTTCACTCTTTATGTCAGTGGTGATCATCTATACGCAGTGTGGCTCGCTTTCCTTTGATTCGCCGGGACTGGTAACGGGATACTCCTTTGTCCATCTCCTGGCCTTCATCGGTTTCGTCATTGCTTTTGGGACCAAGTCGGCCATGTTCCCCCTGCATTTCTGGCAGCCCGATGCCTACACATACGCCCCCCTCCCTGCTGCCCTCTTGTCCTCCGTAATCATGTTGAAAACGGGCGTTTATGGTTTGATAAGAGTTTTTTATAATATATTTGGCGTGGAATTTTGGGGCACGGTCAGCTGGGATTCGGTTCTCCTCGTTATCGCTGCCTTTACCATTTTATTCGGCTCCACCATCGCCGTGGCGCAGGATGATCTCATCCGCCGCCTGGCCTATTCGGGGATTGCCCAACTGGGGTATATTATTTTGGGCATTGCCATACTGACGCCCGATTCTCTTATAGGATCCACATTTCATATCATGACCCATGCTTTTATGAAAGGGTGCCTTTTCCTCTGTGCGGGTTCGATAATTAAACAAACAGGCCTCAGGAGCATCAAACAGATGAAAGGGATTGGTTATAAATTGCCGGTAACCATGCTGGCCTTTGCCATCGCCGGCCTTACTGCCGTGGGGGTGCCGCCCTTTAATTTGTTTATCGTCAAGTGGCACCTGAGCCTGGGCGCCCTGGAAATTGGCCAGCCGGTGCTCATTATCATTTTACTAATCAGCAGCCTGCTCAATGCTGCCTATTATCTGCCCATTGCCTATCATGCCTTCCTTGGGCAGGGAGAGGATGCGCCGGCCTGCCGAGAATTCAGGATGAAAGATTTTCGGGAGCCGCAGGCCGCCATGCTGGTGCCCAGTATAACCCTGGCGGTGGGGTGCGCAATATTCGGGCTTTTTATTTACAACTGGCCTTTGGAAATGGTGCGTTCGGTTATTGCCATGCTCTATTAATTAATATAAAATAATTCTTGTATAAACTCTATTTGCAGGGCGTTTACTGAAATTCAACCGGGGAAATTTTAACCGGTTGAATTATATTTCTCATCTTTTGTTATTATATGCTATAATAATGGGAAGATAGCCAATATTCGAAAGGGAGTGGGTATATTGCATCTGGCGCTTCTGCCGGTTTTTGCACCTTTAATTGTTTCGCCTTTGCTTTTTGTTCTTTCCGGCCGCTGGCGGCGTACCGTGCTCGTATTATATCTTTGCGGGCTATTTGCCGTGGCCATACATATTCTTTCCGGAGGGGAGCTCGGCAGTGTTTCGCTTTTAACCTCCACTTTTGGCGGGAACGATGGGATGGCGCCCTTGTTTTTCAGCGGGCACCCCTGTGGTAAAATTGCCGCTTTTGGTTTTCTTTTTGTGGGCGCCCTGGCTCTCCTTTATGGCCTGGATGTGCTGAAGACCAGCGAACAGGCAGTGGCGTTGGCGGCTATCGGCAGCGCCGCAGGTGTCGCCCTTGCCGGCAACTTTCTTACCCTGTTCATCTTTTGGGAATTTCTGACCATCTCTGTGGGCGGGCTGATACTGCTAAACGGGACACCACTTGCCGTGCGCATGGGTTATCGTTTCATCCTTTTCCAACTGGGGGGAGGCTTGTTGCTCTTCCTGGGCATCATGCAGCATTATGCGGCGACGGGTTCCTTTTTGCTTGCCGTCCCCCAGGCGGGACTGACCTTTTTCATATTGGGGATCGGCATCAAGGCTGTTTTTTTACCCCTGCATGTTTGGCTTCCCTGGAGCTATCCCTCGGCTTCTTTTGCCTCCAGCGTGGTGCTTGCCGGATTGACGACAAAAGTGGGGGTCTTTGCCGTGGCGCGTCTGCTCCCGGCTCATGGCGGCATCGTGCTGATGGGGGCTTGCATGGCCGTTTTCGGAGCCCTTTTTGCCCTCCTGCAAAGCGATCTGCGCAGGCTGCTTTCCTATCATATTATCAGCCAGGTGGGCTTCATGGTGGCGGGCATAGGCCTGGGAACTTATCTGTCGGTGGACGGCGGCCTTCTGCATATGGTCAATCATATGCTCTACAAGGCACTTCTGTTTATGAGCGCCGGCGCCATAATTTACACCACCGGCAAGGAGGATCTGCACGATCTCCAGCCCCGGGAAAAAAGCGATACTGCCCTTTCGCCCCTTTGTAAATCACTTTCGATTGGCATGATCGGGGCGGTCGTCGGTGCACTGGCCATTAGCGGAACCCCGCTCTTTAACGGTTTCGTCAGCAAATACCTGCTGAAGAAAGCCATGCACGGAGCGGGGCCGGCGGAATGGATGCTCTGGGTAGCCGGTGTGGGAACATCCATTTCTTTCTGTAAGTTTGTTTATTTTGGTTTTATAAAAGGCAAGGCGAAAATGTTGCGGAAGCTGACCGCCTCTATGAGTACTGCCATCCTGGCGGTTTCTGCCTGCTGCCTCATTTTTGGTATCCGGCCGGATTTGCTTGCCTCGCTTTTGCCCCATAGTTCATCCCTGCATGTTTATTCCTGGGGAGGGGCATGGGCCTCCCTGCAGATAATTTTGGTCGGTGTTGCCGTATTTATGCTCATGGCGAAAGCGCTGGAAAAGGGTACCCGGCTGCCTTACTGGTTCAGCATCGAGTACCTGCTCTACCGTCCCGTCATTGCCCTGGCCATGGGGGCCTATACCCATGCGGGGCGCATCGTGGAACTGGGTGTGGATGGGGCCATGGTCAGGGTTATCCCCTACCTGTTTGCCTTCTCGCGCAAGGTGGCCTATCTCGATGAAAGGACGGTCAGCATGGTCGGCGGCGGCGTTGCCGAATCATCGGTGAGGGTCAGGGAGGGAATTTATGCAAATTTGCTGCGGGGCGTAACAGGTTTTTATAGGCGAATGCGCACGATGCTGCGGCGGCTCTTCTTTTTGTTGGTCAGGGTGGACTATGATCCGGGAGGAGAAAGGCCTTACCAGCTCTTTAACGTCAGGAATTTTGATTTCGACTTTGTGCTCTTTATGATTACCCTTTTGGTGGTGCTGGGAATAAGCATTTTTATTTTTTAGGAGTTGGCAAGGATGACTCCACTGCCTAAAGCAGCAGAATTAAGGATAGCCAAGGGGGAAAAGATTTTCCGGTTATTGGTGATCCGGGGAACTTGGATTTTTATTTATTGACTTTGCTGCAATTGTTGGAGACGGCATATTTCTTCCTATCGCCTTTGCATCTTAAGCAGAAAAGCACTTTGTAGGAGAGGGGACAGAATTTGTGGCACAATTGCCTTTAACTGCAGCAGAGGCTCTGGACATCATTACTCCCTTGCCCCTGTGGCTGGTGGCCGTGCCGATCAT
>CAZAQM010000061.1:0-10662 GCA_964487385.1 uncultured Dethiobacter sp. | reverse complement strand
GGCAGGAGACAGAAAAATGGGGCGACGAGGAGAAAAATAATCAGATTGTTTTTTTTCGACTGAAAACAGAACAGGAAGATCTGGACAGGGAACTTGCGTTGCATAAAAAACGCTGCCAGGATTATGCAGATCGTCTGGAAGAACAAAAGGAAAAACAGGTCCAATCCTCTCGGGAACTGGAAAGAAGGAAAAGCCGTCTGAAGTTTCTGCAGGAAAGTGAAGAGGAGCTTTCTTCTTATGCCGGCGGAGTAAGGGCGGTGATGCATGCCTCCTCGCGGGACTCTTTGTTGCCGGGTATCCATGGCCCAATTGCCAATTTAATCGGCGTCAGCCAGGAATTTGAAAAAGCTGTTGAGGTTGCCCTGGGAGCTGCCCAGCAGTTTCTTGTCGTGGAAGATGATCGGGCAGCCCGCGGGGCGATAGCCTACCTCAAGGAAAAGAAGGCCGGCAGGGCTACCTTTTTACCTTTAAATTTGCTTAAAATCCCCAGGCCAAGGGAGATTCCGCAAACAGCCGAAGGCCTTTTGGGGGTTGCCTCACAAATTATCACCGTAGAAGAAAAGTTTAGAAAAGCAATTGATTACCTTTTGGGGGGAGTGCTCGTTACCAGGGATTTAAAAACTGCCCTGCAAATACTTCGTCAGGACAAGCGGGGCTGGAGAATCGTCACCCTGGATGGTGAGATGGTTACGCCCGGGGGGGCTATTTCCGGGGGACTGCAAGCCGGTAAGCGTTCGGGATTTCTGCAAAGGAAGCGGGAGCTGGCCGCTTTGCAGGATGAAACAGAATACCTGGAAAAAATCCTTGGGGAAGAAAAAGACATCCTGGAAGCCGATCGCAGAAAATTGGCTGCCCTGGAAGAAGAATTAAATTTTCTGGCCACGGAACAAAAGGTAAAAGAAAAAGAAATACTGGAAAGGGGTCGGGTGCTGGAGAGCTGCCGTTTTGAGGGGGCAAGGGCTGCCAAAGAATTGCTGGGTTTGGAGAAAGATAAGACTTCGGTGGAGATAAAAGATAAGCTGTTAAAGGAACAGGGGCAAAAAATACTGTTTGATCTGGAGAAAAACCTGAAGATATGGGAAGAGAAAAAAGAGGATCTGGAGCGGATAGGCCGGCAGGCCGGCCTGGAAGAAAACGAAGGCAAAAATTTGGAAGAAGAACTACTGGGGCTGCGCGTTAAATTTTCTGCCCTGCAGGAAAAAGAGAGCTCCTGCCAGGGATTTTTAAGGCGGCAGGAGGAGGAAAAGGTAAAACTTGAAACCCTTGAGGAAAATTTATCTGCTGAACTGGCGGCAGCTCTTGCGGAAATAAACCGGTTGGAAACAGAGGAAAGCAATTTGGCAAAAGGGCTGGAAAAGGAAAGGAACGATCTTGGCCGGGCAGAGAAGGCTCTCAGTCAGCTTGCCGCGGACCGTGCCGCTCTCGGGCGATCCAGAGAGGGACTGGAGATCAGCAAGGGGAAGGAGCAGGCGGCCCTGGAAAGGGCTGAAAGGCGTTACTATCAGTTAAATTTGGAAAAAACCCGGTTGGCAGAGGAAGGCCGTTACCTGGAAGAACATTACCTGGAAAAATATGGGGCCAGCCCACCGCTTGCTCCCGGCCCTGAGATCGGAGCAGATGAGGAACAATTACAAATGGAAAGGGATCGCCTTGCCGGACAAATGCAGGCTCTTGGCGATATCAACAGGGGTGCAATCGACGAGTATGCAGGATTGGGGGAGCGGATAGAATTCCTGGAAAGCCAGCTGGGCGATCTCATGCAAGGGGAAAAAGGGACGCGCCAGGTTATGCAGGAACTGGATCAGGAAATGGAAAAACGCTTCCTGCAGACACTGCTCACAGTAGAAAAAAATTTTCTGGATATCTTTGTAGGACTTTTTGGGGGCGGACAGGCTTTTTTAAAATTGACCGATCCAGGGCAGGTGCTTGAATCAGGGGTTGAAATAGTTGCCCAGCCGCCGGGTAAAAAACTGCAAAACATTTCCCTGCTTTCCGGCGGGGAAAAAGCTTTAACATCCATTGCCCTGCTATTTTCGCTGCTGCAGTACAAACCCGTTCCCTTCTGTGTCCTGGATGAAATAGACTCTTCCCTGGATGGGAGCAATATCGAAAGATTTCTAGACTTTCTGAAAAAATTTACCCATGATACGCAGTTTATCCTCATTACCCATCGCCAAAAAACGATGGATGCCGCTGATGTGCTCTATGGGGTCACGATGGAGGAACAAGGGATCTCCAAGGTATTATCGCTCAATTTAACAGAAAAAGTAGGGTGAAAAATTAAATGCTGGATTTTTTAAGAAAGGGTTTGAAAAAAACAAGGGAAGCCCTGAAGAGCAGGTTTGAGGATCTTTTTGTCAAGGGGGAAATTAATGAAGAGTTTTATGAAAAACTGGAAGAAATTTTAATTTCTGCCGACGTGGGCGTGGAGACAGCGCTGAGGATCAATGATATGCTAAGGGAAGAAGTCAAAAAAAACAAGATCAGGGAACTACAGGCGGCAAAAACGCTCCTCAAGGAGCTAATTGCCGGGATGATGGGCAGCGGGGATGATTCTGCTTTGGTATCCCCCGTTTCCCGACCGGCAGTCTACCTCTTGCTGGGGGTTAACGGGGTGGGTAAAACCACCACGATTGCCAAGATGGCCTACAATTTTTCGCTGGAAAGGAAAAAAGTGTTGATGGCGGCGGGAGATACCTTCCGGGCGGCAGCCATCGAGCAATTGGAACACTGGTCCCAGGCCGTGGGGGCGGAGCTGATCAAGCATCAAACGGGGGGGGATCCTTCTGCCGTTATTTTTGATGCGGCAAATGCCGCCGTTTCCCGAGGGGCGGATATTTTGCTTTGCGATACGGCCGGGCGGCTGCACACAAAAAAAAATCTCATCGAGGAAGTCAAAA
Organism: uncultured Dethiobacter sp.; assembly: GCA_964487385.1. Taxonomy (GTDB): domain Bacteria; phylum Bacillota; class Dethiobacteria; order DTU022; family UBA8154; genus DUNV01. Next base: position 7,762 of record CAZAQM010000061.1, on the reverse strand, counting down.
AAATTTACCGGGTGATTGGCAAGGTTATCCCCGAAGCGCCCCATGAAACCCTGCTGGTTCTCGATGCAACCACCGGGCAGAATGGCATTGCCCAGGCCAAATTGTTTCAGGAGGCAATTCCTATTTCGGGTATCGTTTTAACAAAACTGGACGGGACGGCCCGGGGGGGCATCGTCATCGCCATCAGGGAGCTGACAGGAATTCCTGTGAAGATGATCGGAGTGGGGGAAAAGAAAGAAGACCTGCATCCCTTCGATCCCGCCGCCTTTGCAGAAGCCCTGCTGGCCTAAAATGATCTGTAAAGGGCCTTTACTTTACAGCGGGATTGGTGTATAAATGTTAGAGAAGATAAACAGAATCAACTATCTCATCGATTTTTACGATCAGCTGCTGACCCAAAAACAAAAAAGCGTCATGGAGCTATACTACAAAGAAAATTTTTCTCTGGGGGAGATCGCTGGTCAGTTAAAAATTTCCAGGCAGGCCGTTTATGATATTCTTTCCCGAGCTATCCGCTCGCTGGAAAGATGGGAAGCCAAGCTCAGCCTGTATGAGAATTACCTGCAAAGAAAGAAAGAAGGGCAGGAAATCCTCGATATACTGGCCGGCTCTGAGCTGACTGCTTCCCATCGCCAAAGAATTAAAGATATCATCAAAAGGATTCTGTAGGAAAATTAAAGGGGGCAGTCCCGGCATCTTCGGGTAAATAATTTGTTATTTAGCGGGTTATCGGAGAAATTACAGGAAACTTTCCGCAAGTTAAGGAAAAAGGGCAAGCTTGGGGAGAAAGATGTCGAACTCGCCTTGCGGGAAGTTCGCCTTGCCCTGCTGGAAGCTGATGTGAACTACAAGGTCGTCAAGGATTTTGTCGCCTCGTTAAAGGATCGGGCCGTCGGTGCAGATGTCCTGCAAAGCCTTACTCCCGGGCAAACGGTTGTCAAAATTGTCCATGAGGAACTCGTTAAGTTGATGGGGGAAACCCAGAGCAAAATTGCCCCTCTACGCGGGCGCTCCCCGGGGGCGATCATGCTGGTGGGCCTGCAGGGTTCGGGTAAAACCACCAGTGCAGCCAAGCTTGCTGTTCATTTGAAAAAAAGCGGTTCCAACCCCCTTCTCGTAGCCGGGGATATCTACCGGCCGGCAGCTATTGAACAGCTGGGGATCCTGGGGCGGGAAGAGGGTATCCCCGTTTTCAGCATGGGAAAGATCGATCCGGTGAGGATTGCCGAGCAGGCCGGGCGTGAGGCAGAGAAGAAAGGCAACGACTATCTGTTGATCGATACCGCCGGCAGGCTGCACGTCGATGAAGAGCTGATGGGCGAGTTGGAAAGAATTAAGGGAAGCATCGATCCGCTGGAAATTCTTTTGGTCGTCGATGCCATGACCGGGCAGGATGCTGTTAACGTGGCACGATCTTTCCACGAGCGTCTGGGGCTGACGGGGATTATTCTCACCAAGCTTGATGGTGATACCCGGGGTGGTGCGGCTTTGTCCGTCAGGCAGGTGACTGGCTGCCCGGTTAAATTTGCCGCCTTCGGCGAAAAAATTGAGGCCTTTGAGCCATTTTTCCCCGAAAGAATGGCCTCCAGGATCCTGGGCATGGGAGATGTGCTCTCGCTTATCGAGAAAGCCCAGGAGGTTATGGATGAAGAAAAAAGCCGCGAGCTGGAAAAGAAACTAAGGACCCAGACATTTACCCTCGATGACTACCTGGAGCAGTTGCAGCAGGTAAAAAAGATGGGGCCTCTGGAAAACCTGATCGAGATGATTCCCGGTTTTAATGCCATGGGCAAGGGCCTGAAAAACCTTACTGTGGATGAAAAACAACTGGATCGGGTAGCGGCAATCATCAGGTCCATGACCAGAGAGGAAAGACAGCAGCCGGAGATGATCAACAGCAGCAGAAGGCGCCGCATTTCCGTGGGAAGCGGTACTTCGGTGCAGGATATAAATCGGCTGTTAAAGCAGTTTGAACAGATGAAAAAGCTTTTTAAACAATTCGGCACGTTGGAAAAGGGTAAGCTGCGCAAGCAGAAAGGTTTTTTCCCTTTTAAATAAGAGATCGCCAAAAAGAAAACAGGAAAGTTTGGAAAAAAACAGGAGGTGCTTAGTTTTGCCGGTTCGTATCAGGTTAAAGAGAATGGGAGCAAAGAAAAAGCCTTTTTACCGTATTGTTGTTGCCGATTCCAGGGCCCCCAGGGATGGCAGGTTTATCGAGGAGATAGGGTACTATAATCCTACCACGGATCCATCAACGATCGAAATAAATACGGAAAAGGCAAAGGATTGGCTTGCCAAAGGTGCACAACCTTCGGACACCGTCAAGGCATTATTTGCCAAGGCCGAATTCCAGCCTAAATAACTTAAGTACAGGAGCTGAAAAGAAGATGAAGGAATTGGTGGAGTATATTGCCAAATCCCTGGTCGATTATCCTGAAAAAGTTGATGTAACGCAGGTTGAAGGGGAACGTTCCGTCATCCTGGAACTCCGGGTCGCCCAAGAAGATATGGGCAAGGTTATCGGCAAACAGGGGCGTATCGCCAAGGCCATCCGTACCGTCGTCAATGCCGCGGCGATTAAAGAAAATAAAAGGGTTATGGTGGAAATAATACAGTAAGGGAAAAAGATGAATTTTACGTTGGTGACCATAGGGAAAATTATTGCTCCATTTGGCGTGAAGGGCGAAGTAAAGGTATACCCCTATTCTGATTTTCTGGAACGCTGCCATTTGTTGAAAGAGGTCGTGCTGGAAGGAAAGGGTTTCAGCGGGGTTAAGCTAGTAAATAATGCCTTCATTCATAAAAATTTATGGGTTCTGCATCTGGAAGGCTGTGAAAGCAGGGATGATGCTGCTTTGCTGGCCGGGGCGATGGTTAAAATACCTGAAACAGAGCGGGTGAAACTTCCTGAGGGTGTTTATTATCACGATCAAATTGTTGGCCTGGAAGTTTCCACGATAGAGGGGCAAAAACTTGGTGCCGTCGTAGATATCCTCAAAACAGGGGGCAATGATGTCTATGTTATCGCTCCCGCCAACAAAAATAATGGCGGGGGAGAAAACAAACAGATCCTCATTCCTGCCCTGAAAACTGTGATCAAGGAGATTAATCTGCAGGGTAAATATCTGCTTGTGGATCTGCCTCCGGGTCTGGTAGATTAGTATAGAAAGAAATTGTGATGCCATATGTTGATCGATATCGTTTCCATTTTCCCGGCCATGTTTGCGGGGGTTTTCGGGGAAAGCATTATTAAACGGGCGGAAAATAAAGGCCTCATCCGCCTCAGGATAAACGACCTGCGGGATTTCAGCATAGACAAACGACGCCGGGTGGATGATACGCCCTTCGGCGGCGGAGCCGGAATGGTCATGAAGCCCGAGCCATTTTTCGAGGCCGTAAATTTTTTAAAGAGCAGCGATGAAAATGCGGATTCCTGCCGGGTGATACTGATGTCGCCCCGGGGAAAATTGTTTACCCAGGATAAGGCAAGGCAGCTTGGCAAAAATGCACACCTCATCGTGCTCTGCGGTCATTACGAGGGAGTTGATGAAAGGGTTCATCAATATCTGGCCCAGGAAGTACTTTCCATTGGAAATTATGTTCTGACAGGGGGGGAGCTCCCGGCCATGGTTTTGGTCGATGCAGTGGCAAGGCTTATTCCGGGGGTTCTCAGCGAGGCTTCGCTGGAGGAAGAATCTTTTTCCACCGGACTTCTGGAATACCCGCAATATACCCGCCCCAGGGATTACCAGGGGATGATCGTTCCGGAGGTTCTGCTTTCCGGCAATCATGAACAGATTAAACGCTGGCGCCGGGAGAAATCCCTGCGCCAGACGCTGGAGAATAGCCCGGGGCTTTCCGGCGGGGAGCCGTTTCCCGGCAACTAGCTGCGCAATCTTACGCAAAAGAGAGGAGTAGATAAAACATGGATTTAATTAAGTATACTGAGAAGGATTACTTAAGGGACAGGGGGCAAATGCCCAAATTTTCTCCCGGGGATACTGTCAAGGTTTATTTCAAAGTTATAGAAGGAAGCCGGGAACGTATACAGGTTTTTGAGGGTACGGTTATCAAGCAAAATGGAACAGGGCTGGGCGAATCCTTTACTGTCCGGCGTGTTTCCTACGGCGTTGGCGTGGAACGCTCCTTCCCCATTAATTCCCCCAAGATTGAAAAAGTGGAAATTGTGCGCAGAGGCAGAGTGAGGCGTGCCAAGCTTTACTACCTGAGAAAATTAAGGGGTAAAGCAGCAAGAATAAAAGAGCTAAGGTACTAAACACATGGATAATAACCTCCAGGAAAAAAGAAAAAACGCCTTTATCAAGGAGGCGAAAGAATGGACCAGATCCATTGTTCTGGCCATTATTATAGCTATTTTCATCAGGCTGTTTCTTTTTGAGGTGTTTTTGGTAGAGGGAAGTTCGATGTACCCGACCCTGCAAAATCACGAACGCTTGATCGTCAATAAGGCCACCTATTTTTTTAATGAACCTGAAAAGGGCGATATTATCGTCTTCAGCTTTTCATCCCAGCGGGATTTCATTAAACGCGTCATCGCCGTGGAAGGTGATATTGTGGAAATTTCCGACAACCAGTTATTCGTCGATGGTGTTCCCCTGGAGGAACCTTATCTGGAAAACTATTATATGATGAACTTTGGGCCGGTAACGATACCTGAGGGGCATATCTTTGTTTTGGGCGATAACCGCGGCAACAGCATGGATAGCCGGGATCCGGCTGTGGGTTATGTCTCGCGGGAAAGGGTTAAGGGAAAGGCCGTGGTGATTTTCTGGCCGCCCCTTCACGGCCGCATTTTAAGCAGCAAATAGATTGTTTTGGAGCATATTTGCATGGGTAAAAGACAGATTTCGGGATTTTTGCTCCGGGAGGAGAAAAGGCTCCGGGAGAACTTGGCCTTGGTCGATCTTGTTGTCGAAGTGCTGGATGCCCGTTTGCCGCTAACCAGCCGCAATCCGCGTTTTGAGAAAATGCTGGGCTCCAGGGAAAGGGTTATCGTTTTAAACAAAACCGATCTGGCTGAAAAGGAAATGACGGGCTGTTGGCTAGATTTATTAGCCGGAGATAAGTGGCCCGTTTTGGCTTTTAATGCCAGGAGAAAAACGGAAATAAAGCAGATGGAAAAGCTGTTGGGATCCCTGCGCCCCCGGAAGGTGAAATATAAACGGCCTTTTCGCATGATGGTGGTGGGAATTCCCAATGTGGGTAAATCTACTATTATTAACCGCTTGCTGCAAAGGTACGTGGCAAAGACCGGAAATGTGCCCGGTGTTACCAGAGGCCCCCAGTGGATCAAGCTGCGGGCAGGATGGGATCTGCTTGATACCCCCGGTTTTCTCTCGCCTTTTATTCGAAATGAGCAGGCCACTTTGGCGCTGGGCGCCATCGGTTCCCTGGCAGCGGGCACCTTTGACGTGGAAAATACCGCCGGGTGGCTGGTAAGGCAATTCCTCTCACGGGATAATACAACGGGAATATTGTTCGACCTCTATTCCATTCAATCCGCACCAAAAAGCTGGTTTGAAATAATGTCCCTAATAGGGGAAGCAAGGGGCTGTTTTAAAAAGGGCGCCGAGGTGGATATGCTGAAAACCAGCCAGATAATCCTCAGCGATTTCCAAAAGGGAATTCTATCCCCGATTACCCTGGAGGCGCCTTCGCCATGAAAAACGTTTATCCTTCCTTTTCCGGCTGGACAATTGAGAGAATCCGGCAGTACCTTCTGCCACAGGGGGAGCTTTCTGAACAGGAAATTATTCTGCTGCAGGAAGATAAACGTGCCGGTGTAAGGCAACTGCTGGCACGGCATCTCCTGCGCAGGGAGCAACTACGGAAGGAAGAGGAAAGGCTGTTAAGATTGAGCAATAGGGAGCAACAACTTTACAGAGAGGGCTGTCTGGCTGTGGCCGGAGTGGACGAGGCCGGCAGGGGCCCCCTGGCAGGCCCCGTCGTAGCGGCTGCCGTCATCCTGGGCCGCAGGGAGGACCTTTTTATCTGGCGGGAGATCGATGATTCCAAGAAGCTTTCGCCTGCAAAGCGTGAGCAGCTATACCGGATAATAATAGAGCATTCCAGTGCGGTTGGCCGGGGCATCGTCGATGTGGAAACGATAGATAAAATTAATATTCACAAGGCTTCCCTGCAGGCGATGAAACTTGCTGTTGAACAGCTCAGCCCCCAACCGGGCTATCTTCTTGTCGATGGTTTCCGCATACCCGGGACTAACTTGCCCCTGGAGGCAATAAAAGGCGGCGACAGGCAGTGCCTCTCCATTGCTGCTGCTTCCATCGTCGCCAAGGTGACAAGGGATCGGCTGATGGAAAAATATGATCAGCTCTATCCCGGCTATGGTTTTGCCAGAAATAAGGGGTACCCCACTGCTGAACACCGCCAGGCCATCAGCTTTCTGGGTCCTTCCAAATTACACCGCAGGACTTTCCGTTTGCTTTAGGGAGGGGGCTGTTTTGCTGCAATTGCCGCTGCTCGTCCGGGAAATTATGGAAAGGATCTCCCGGGGCGGATACCAATGCTACCTGGTCGGTGGTTCTGTCCGGGATCTGCTCATGTCCAGAGAGCCTGCCGATTATGATTTTGTTACCGATCGCCAGCCGCGGGAGATCCTCCATGCAGCCCGGGAGGCCGGTTGGAAGGCACGTGAACAAGGCAAAGCTTTCGGCATTATCCAATTTATTATCGGTGAGAAAAGATTTGAAGTGGCCTCCATGCGCACCGAGGGTTATGGTGATGACCCGCACCGGCCGGAGAGGGTTGCCTTTGTGGGGGATCTGCTTCTGGATCTGGCCCGGCGGGATTTTACCATGAACGCAGTTGCCCTGGACAAAGATGGAAAATTTATCGATCCCTTCGGCGGCATGAATGACATTAAAGAGGGGATTATCCGCTCCATCGGCGATCCCGGGGCACGCTTTTGGGAAGACCCGCTCAGGGTTCTGCGGGCGGCACGCTTTGCCGTGCAGATGGGCTTTTCTGTGGAAGGAACGATACCCCCCGCTATGATGGAGCGGAAAGTTCAAAAGAGGTTCAAGGGCCTTTCCGTGGAAAGGGTAAGGGATGAATTTGAAAAAATCCTTCTGGCAGCAAAGCCTTCCCGGGGGCTGAAACTGCTCATCGAGGCAGAAGTGCTCAACCTGACGTGTTCGTCGGTCCGGGAAGGGGAGAAGATCCGGATCGGTTTTTTGCCGGAAATTATGCAATTGGGTGGAGTGATGCAGAACCCGTGTTATCACGAGTACGACGTTCTAACACATACCCTTAAGACGGTCGATGAGGTGCCTGCTGCCCCTTTACTGCGCTGGGCCGCCCTGCTTCACGACATAGCCAAAGGGAGGCCGGGGGTCAGAACCCTGAACAGGCGGGGTGAAATTTCTGATCGGGGCCACCATCTCGTTGGCGCCGGGATGGCCAGGGTAATACTGGAGAGGCTCAAAATTTCCCGGAAATATATTCGGAGAGTTGTCTGGTTGGTTAAAAATCACCGGGATTTGCCGGATACCGATCCGCAGAAATTGAGCAAATGGGCCATTAAAATATCCAAAGATTTTACCAGCCGCCATGAATTTGCGGAGGCAGCACGCCAGCTTTTCCTCCTGGGCCGGGCTGATGATGCCTCCAAGGGCAAGAAACCTGCCGCGCCTTATTTTGCCTTCCTGCTTTCCCAGTTTCCCAAAACCATCTCCCATCTGGTGCTTTTTCCCGGCGAGTTGGCCATTTCCGGAAATGATAT
>CAZAQM010000060.1:0-10681 GCA_964487385.1 uncultured Dethiobacter sp. | reverse complement strand
TGTGCCCATCATCATGCTCACGGCCAGGGAATCGGAGATGGACAAAGTAAGGGGCCTGGAGATCGGAGCTGACGATTATGTGACCAAGCCATTCAGCGCCCGGGAACTAATTGCCAGGATCAGGGCGACTCTTCGCCGGGTAAGGATGCAGGAGACTTCCTCCAAGCAGCTGCTCTGCGGCGAGCTGCTCCTCGATTCAGCCAGGATGCGCGTTGAAAAAGGAGGGCGGCATATCGAACTTACGTACCGCGAATTTACGCTGCTGGAATTTCTACTGCAAAATGCCGGTTTTATTTTTACCCGTGAGAAGCTTCTGGAAAAGGTATGGGGTTTTGACTATACCGGCGATATTCGCACCGTGGATGTCACGGTGAGGAGGTTGCGGGAAAAAATCGAGGATGACGCGGGCAATCCGCTTTATCTGCGCACCAAGAGGGGCGCGGGATATTACCTGAGGGGGATTTAGAATGCGCATCGGCATGCAGGGGAAGATCGTTTTTGTCTATTCCCTGCTGATACTGTTTGCCATGCAATTGAGCGGGGTTTACCTGGTAAAATCGCTGGAAAAATATTACCTGCGCAACTTTGCCGCAGGACAGTTGCTGCAGGCGGAACTGTTGAATAACTTTATTCGCAGGTACCTCGTGGAGGAGGAGCAGCAATGCGATCTGATCTCATCCCTTATCGTCGAGTTCGGAGGGGATGTCCCGGGTACAGAGACGATGGTGTTGGACCGCAACGGCCGCCTTCTGGGCAGATCGGATCAGAGGGCTTTTTTCGCGCCCGGGGAGCGGGTCATTCAGGAGGATATTTTGCTGGCGCTAACCGGGAACAGGGTGGAGGATATCAGAATTGATCCTCAAACAAAGATCCGCTATCATGTCCTTGCCCTGCCGGTTAAAGATGGCGCTACGGTGGTTGGAGTCGTCTATCTAACGGGTTCGCTGGAAAATATTTATCTGACCCTGCAGGAAATCAAGGTGATGCTCATTAGCGGATGGGCTGTTGTATTATGTATTGCCATCGTCATCAGTTTTATGTTGACCAAAACAATTACCATGCCCATCAGGGAGCTGACTTCCCGGGCCGCATCCATGGCTGCAGGGGATTTTTCCCGCTTGATCGAGGTCCGTTCAAAGGATGAGATAGGGGAACTTGCCGGCACGTTCAACTTTTTAACCGGCCAGTTGAAAGAGACGTTGCAGGAAATATCGATGGAGAAAAATAAAATTGAAAGTATCCTCAACTATATGGGGGAGGGGATTATTGCCATTAACAGGGAAGGGGAAATAATTCATCTCAATCCGGCGGCAAGGGAACTGCTCAGCTTGCCGGGCCTGGCGCCGGAAGGCGAGCTAACCGGCAGGGCCATCCTGGAAAGACTGTTTCGTACCGGTGCGATGGAAGGGCTGCTGGACGATCATGTTACAGGCGCCAGGGAATTTGAGCTGGAATGGGAGGAAGAAAAAATATTACGGATACATTTTGCCCCGATTGGCGAGGACGAACTGTTGCAGGGTTATCTAATCGTCCTTCATGATGTGACCAAAGAAAGGGCTTTCACCCGTCTCCAGCAGGAATTTGTGGCCGATGTATCCCACGAGCTAAGGACGCCCCTGACGACGATTAAGAGCTATGTGGAGACGTTGGTAAATGGAGCCTCGGAAAACCCTCATGTCAGGGGTCATTTTTTGCAGGTGCTGGAGCGGGAGACCGAGCGGATGGTCAAACTGGTCCGCGATCTGCTGGTGCTTTCCCAGCTGGATTATCAAGAGGCGAATTGGGCCAGGGAGAAAACGGATCTGCTGATGCTGGTCAGGGAGGTGCTGGAGCAAATTGAGATGGAGGTACAAGAGATGGGCATCACACTGCTGCGGAAGATGTCTGCCGGCAGGGTGGAAGTTTTCATGGACAGAGATAAGATCAAACAGGTGATTTTAAATTTGCTGGACAATGCCTTCAAGTTTACCCCCCCTGGCGGCAGGGTGGAAGTGGAAATAGCTGTGGATGAATCTTCAGCTTTGATTTCCGTTAGGGATACGGGAATTGGCATTCCCCCGGGGGATATCCCCCGGGTTTTTGATCGATTTTATCGCGTCGATAAGGCCCGCTCCAGGGAATCCGGCGGGACAGGCTTGGGCCTTTCCATCGTCAGGAAGATTATCCGCGCCAGCGGCGGCCAAATATCTGTGAAAAGTATCCCGAATGAGGGAACGGAGGTTACTTTTTCTTTGCCGCTGGCCGATTGGGCGGGTGGCTAGCGTGCAGGAAAACATGAAAACAGCTGCACTTATTTTTCTGATTTTATTGAGCATGGGTTTAACCTACCATATATGGTTTGGAACTCCGCCTCTTAAGGAGGGCGCCGCGCCAAAATATGAATACAGCTCTTTTGCTGAGCCACATTCCCTGAAAGATATCGTCACTCCCTCCAAAATTATTTTTCGGGGGGAAGAAACTGATGTTTTCCGGCGGGGGGAAGAGGAGCATCTGCGCCTTTGGATGGAGGGGAATTTGCTGGTGAAGAGATTGGGAAAACAAGCCCTCAACCGTATCAGCGATTCCGAAAAGGAATCCATGCTGGAGAGTGCCTCACCGCAAATTATATTTTTGTTTTCCATCCCGCTGCCCCTGGATTTTCTTTTGCCCTGGTTTACCTCACCGGAGGTAAATATTCATAGAGCGGCAGTTATTCTAGAGGAACACTATTATTCAGTTATTTTCGAAGGCGGTGATATCTTTGCCGGGCGGATTTTTATGAACCCTAATGAGCAGCTGCTAAATAGTCTTGTTCCGCGGGGATCCTGCCCGCACTTTTGTCTTTCCGATGAGCCGGCACTGGACTTTTTAAAATCAGGTTTTCAGGAAACAGAAAACGATAACGCTTCTTGCGAAGAAGGCCCTGACGCCGAAGAAACCCGGGAACAAGGCCGGTTATCCGACAGCGAAGAGGAAAAAGAAGAAGTCAATCTTTCCCTGTCACTAAGAAATAGGGATAGTTATGTCCCCCTGGAGAATTTTAGTGCGGCGGAGATCCTTCTAAAAAAGGAAAGCGCAGACAGGGATGAGTTGGTCAAAGCTTTTTTTCTCGATCCCTCCATGGCCAGGCTGATCGAGGAACGGGATGGAGCCATATTTTTTACGGATGGGGAAAAGGGCTTGCGCATCTACCCTGATGGGTTGGTGGAATATACCGCTCCCAAGCTGGAACACATTTCCGCCTCGGTACCCTACGATGCTGCATTGCAAAAAGGTGCGGAAAACCTGGCCTTCTACGGGGGGTGGCCCCAGGGAACCTACCTGGTCCGGGCTGAAAAGCAAAGCAAGGGGTACCGCTTGTTTTGGGAAACGTTTTATGCAGGCCTGCCGGTCGTGGGGAACCATGTGGGCAGCGAGATGGTCATTAGCGATCGGGGACTGCTTTTTTACCAGCGCAATTTTTATCAATTTGTGGAGGAAACGGGGGAAAAAAAGGCTTTTCGTCCCTTTGCCGAGGCCCTTGGGCAGGCTGTGCTCATTTACCAGGAGACCCTTGCGCAAAGCGAGGGGGTTTTGCTGGGCATAGAGCCAGTTTATTATCTTTCTTCCCCGGGGAAAGGGGTTGTGAAGGCTATCCCGGCATGGGCGGTTTCCCTTTCCGGGTTGGAAACGCTGTACCTTCACTGGCAAACGTTGGAACCCCTTTAAGCATAAATGCATATCTGTGGAAGAATTTGCAGGTGAACAAAATGAACCTATCCAAGGCTAAAACCGTCCTTATTTATACTTTTCTGGCCCTGAATATTTTTCTCTGTTACCAGCTCTGGCAGGATCAGGGCTATGATGGGTTTGCTTCCTTTGGCCGCAAGGAGGAGATCAGCAGGCTGGAGAGTGCCCTGCAAACAGCCGGCCTGTCTCTGGAAATCGATCTGCCCAAGGCGACAGAGCCCCTGGCTTACATGATCGTCGAACCATGGGTTTATCTCCCACAGGAGATTATCGCAAGCTTTTGGCAGGTTCTGGGGGGGGCCGGGGAGCCGTTTCCGGAAATTAACCATCGTCCTGGCGCCGACGGTGCGGAGGTTTACTCTTTTGGCAGGCACGAACTGATCATTGGCCAAACAGGGACGGCAACGATAAATTTCCCCTTGCGGGAAGGGGATGAAAAAGAGCAGCTCGAGGGTGAGAACCTGGCTTGGCAATTGATCAATAATCTTGCTTTTTTGCAGGATTTTGTTTTTGACTACAAATATTCCCCGGAGGAAGCAGTGCTGATTTTTTTAAGGCAGGAGTACGATAATTATCCCCTTTATGCCGGCTATTTCCATTTTTCTTCGGCTGACGGGCAACAGACGGCGGAGCTTTATCGCCTGGAAGTGCTGGGTTTTGCTGCGCAAGAGAGGGAAATCATCTCCTCATCCATGGCGCTGCTGCGTTTTCTGGAGATATATGAAGGCTCGGAAAAGGGAATCAGCATCGCCGAATTTTCGCTGGGCTACTATACCCGGGGCTACGATGCCGAGCGTTGGGAAATTCCGCCGGTATGGAGGATTCATCTTAGCAACGGCGAATTATATTATATTAATGCTTTTACCGGGAACGAAGAGATCTAACCAGGGAAAACATAAAAAAGAATCTCCTCAAAGGGGGTTTTCCTTTGCCGCAATGTCTTAGAATTTATGGAAAACAAAAAACCCATGGATCGATCAGGATCAATGGGGCAAAGAACTCAGCAGTAGCCATTTTGCCGGCGGCACTCCTTACCTGCAAGACTGTTAAAATAGATAACCTGCCGGATATAACCGACATTCAAAGGCTTATGGAGATACTGACGGTCTTGGGTGCAAAGGTTTCCTCGTTAACGGAAACTTCCCTGGAACTGAACCTTTCCGGTGTCGGATCCTCCATTCCGCCTCCTGAGCTGGTCAACCAGCTCAGGGCTTCCTATTATTTAATGGGAAGCCTGCTGGGCCGCTTTAAAAGGGTCGATATTCCCATGCCCGGGGGGTGCGATCTCGGTCCCCGGCCCATCGATCAGCATATTAAAGGTTTTACGGCCTTGGGGGCTGATGTGCATCTTGATCACGGCGTGATGAAGCTGCGTGCCAAAGAGCTGAAAGGGGCGCATATCTATTTGGATATAGTCAGCGTCGGGGCAACGATAAACATAATGCTCGCCGCTGTTTTAGCCGAGGGGAAAACAGTTATTGAAAATGTGGCAAAGGAACCCGAGATTGTCGATGTCGCCAACTTTTTGAATGCCATGGGCGCCCAGATAAGGGGGGCGGGGACAGATGTCATTAAAATACAGGGAGTTAAGGAACTGGGCAGTGCAGAGCATATCGTCATACCGGATCGGATCGAGGCGGGGACATTTATGATCGCCGCTGCGGCCACCGGGGGAGAGGTTCTCATCAGGGATATCATCCCCAAGCATCTTGACGCTATCATTGCCAAGCTAAAGGAAGTGGGTGTCAGCCTGGATATCGGCCTTGATTGGGTCCTCGTCAAGGGTTCCGGTTGTCTGATGCCTTCCGACGTGAAAACTTTTCCCTATCCCGGTTTCCCTACGGATCTGCAGCCTCATATGATGGTTCTCCTGGCTTGTTCCCGGGGAACGAGCCTTATTACGGAGAACGTCTTTGAAAGGCGTTTTCGGCATATAGATGAACTAAAGAAAATGGGCGCCCGGATCAAGATCGAGGGCCGCAGTGCCGTTATCGAGGGGGGGCATGAGCTGACGGGGGCAAGTCTTCAGGCGATGGATTTGCGGGGGGGCGCTTCTTTCGTCATTGCCGGTTTGATTTCCAAAGGGGAAACGCTCATCAGAGGTGTTGAGCATATAGATCGGGGTTACGAAAGGATTGAAGATCGTTTTAACTCTCTGGGGGTAAAGGTTGAACGCATAAACCCCTAAAAATGTAGAGAAATGTTCATTTCCCGGGAAATATGCTGTTTTACTTTGCTTTAAAATGGAGTGAAATGTTCGATCATGGATCTTTGGCTCGTTCGCCATGGCACTACGAGGGCTAATCTGCAGGGCAGGCTGCAGGGGAGACTGGATTTTCCTTTGGGCAGCGTGGGGGAAAGCGAGGCGTCGCTGTTGGCCAGGCGGCTAAAGGGACAGCGGTTTTCCTGCCTGTTTTGCAGCACTTTGCGGCGTGCCCGGGAGACGGCTTCGATTATTGCCGATCAGGCCATGGCCCCGCAGCCCATCTTTACCTCCCTGCTGGAGGAGTATGACTGGGGAATTATTCAAGGAATGACGAAAGCAGAGATTGGCAGGCGCTATCCGACAATATTGCAACGGCTACAGCAAGATTTTCATCATGCCAAAATTCCCCAAGCTGAGGGTATAGAGGAATTATTCCACAGGGTGCGGCTCTTTTACCTGCTGCTGGCCAGAATTGCCGGGCGGATTCCGGTGAAAGGGGAAAGCGCCCCCATTTTAATCGTTAGCCATGGTCGTTTTCTGCAGGCCTTTATTATTTATTTTTTGAAATATGATTGCGAGGAGCTTTGGCCTTTTTCCTTTGCCCCGGCCTCCCTGTCTATTTTACAGGATGATTTTCAGGGTATAAAAAAAATGAGACTCTTTAACGATACCTGTCATCTTGCCGGGATGGGCCGCTGAGCAGGGGCAGGCTGCCTTCTTGTCTCCGAGTTGGGTAAAATATAATAGAGTTAGAGTAAATTTACCGCGCAGGAAAAGGTGATGATATGGAGCGTTTTTATGAGGATTTTTCCGGGGAAAGCAGAAAAAGCTCTCACTTTTGGAAGGGAATATTTTTAGGGTTTCTTGTTGGCGGCCTAATTGTAGCTACAGCCCTTTTCTACTTTGCGGGAACGCTTCTTTCACAGGAATATGTCCGCCCCTTTCCCCAGGATTTGCTGGAGAAGAGCGGTGATGGGGAAGATACCGCTGCTATGGAAATTTCCCCGGGGGCGATGCAGTATTACATGGCCGTGGTAAATGCCGCGGAAAAGGCAACTCCTCCCGTCGTGGGGATCAGCAATTTTGGGGTTGTCTATGATTTTCTGGGTCGCAGCAGCCTGCAGCAGACGGCCGGCGGTTCGGGCGTGATCATCCGCAGCGATGGCTATATTGTGACCAATTATCATGTCATCGAGGGTTCCAGGGAGCTCATCGTCAGCTTGGGATCCGGGGAAAAGCTGCCGGCTACAGTGATCGGGGCAGATAAGCCGACGGACCTTGCTGTTATTAAAATAGATAAAAGCGATCTAAGCGCAGCGGAGATGGCTGATTCAGACGGGCTGCGCGTCGGCGAGCCGGCCATTGCCATCGGTAACCCCCTCGGTTTCGATTTTCAGCAATCGGTAACGCTGGGCGTGGTCAGTGCCCTGAAGCGATCGATCACCTTTCAGGGCCAGAACTTTAGTTTCATCCAAACGGATGCGGCGATAAATGATGGCAACAGCGGAGGCGCCCTGGTAAATATAAAAGGCGAACTAATCGGAATAAACACGGCAAAAATTAAAATTGCCGGGGTGGAGGGGATGGGGTTTGCCATCCCCAGTAATACGGTAAAACAGATTAGCAATGTCCTCATCAGCAAGGGAAGGGTAATAAGGCCCTGGATAGGCGTTTATATCAGCACGCTGACCCCCCTGGATGCACGGCGCTATAACCTTTCTGTGGAAAAAGGCATTCTCGTGCAGGAGATCGTGAAGGGCGGCCCCGCCGATAAGGCCGGGATTATTGCCATGGACGTGCTGCTGGAAATCCAGGGGACTGAGCTTACGGATACAACGCAGCTGCAGCAGCAACTGCAAACGTTTGCTGTCGGCGATACTATTGAGATCGCTCTGGCCCGGGGGCAGGAAAGGTTTATCGTTCAGGTAACTTTGGATAAGTTGCCTGAGGAAATGGATTAAGCAGAGGATATAGAGGATATGGCCATTATTTTTTTATTTGTCGATGGGGTTGGCCTTGCTCCCGCAGGAGAAAACAACCCCTTTTCCCGTGTTGCCACCCCTTTCCTCTCCGGTTTGCTGGGTGGGGAAAATTTTACTTTGGAGGCGGCCGATCGCTTCTACGATCGTGCCTGTTTGTTAGCTCTTGATGCCACCTTGGGGGTTGCAGGCCTTCCCCAAAGCGCTACCGGCCAGGCGACGCTCTTTACGGGAATAAATGCGGCGGGACTGTTGGGGTTTCACCTGCGCGGTGTTCCCGCCCGCGACGAACTGCAAAAGCTGCTTGCGGAAAAGGGCTTGTTCAAACATTTCCTGCAAAATGATTTATGCTGCACCTTTGCCAATGCCTATAAACCGGAATTTTTTCAGGAGTTTACCGGGGAGGCAAAGCGCTCCTATTCCTGCAGCACCCTCATCAATTTATACGCCGGTTTGCCCTTCCGCGGGATGGCGGAGATGCTGGCGGGAAAAGCGGTTTATATGGATATAACCAACGAAATTCTGCAAAAGCTGGGTTATGATATCCCCCTCATTACCCCCCAGCTGGCCGGCAAAAGGCTGACGGCCATTTCCAGAGAATACGATCTGATACTCTACGAACATTTTTTAACAGATGTGGCCGGTCATAACGGTGATCAGGCAGAAAAAGAAAGGGTAATACGCACTTTCGATGCCTTCCTGGGGGAGGTAGTAAGGACAATGGATCAGGAGGGCGATCTGCTGTTGATGGTGAGCGATCATGGCAACCTGGAAGACTCCCGGGTTAAAACCCATACCGACAACCCGGTTCCTGCCCTCCTCGTAGGCAGGGGAAGAGAAAAAACGGCCGAATTTCTTCAGGAGCATAAAGACCTGACCGGTATCCTGCCGGCTTTGGATGCTTGGTTCGAACAAGGGATGTCAGGGGGACGGGGGTACACTTTGAAAGTGTGTCAATACCCCCGTCCCCCTGACACGAAAAGGGGAGTTTATCTTGGGAAAACCGAAACTTTGGACGAAGGATTTTATTTTTAGCTGTCTGGCAAACTTAGCTATTTATCTGGTTTTTTATGGTTTTGCTCCCACTCTGCCCATTTATATCGAAAAGTTTGGGGGCAGCAGTGCCATCGCCGGACTGGCCATGGCCTCCCTGACCCTGGCTGCAGTTTTTTCCAGGCCGGTGGCCGGCTGGGCCCTGGATAAATATGGCCGCAGGCTGCTCTTTTTGGGCGGTCTGCTGCTCTTCCTCTTACCTTCCATCCTCTATGCTTTCATGGTTCCCGTTACCTTTTTAATCCTGCTGCGTTTCGTTCAGGGTCTGGGCTGGGGGGTGGCCAACAATTCTTCCTGGACGGTTTCCTCGGATATCATCCCGCCGGAAAGGCTGGGGGAGGGCACGGGGTTTTTTAGTTCAACCTTAAGCATTGCCATGGCCATTGGCCCGGCTATTGCCCTGTGGCTGATCGCCCGGTATTCCTTTGAGGTTCTGTTCTGGCTCTGTTCCCTTTTGCTCGTAGCGGCCATTATCCTGGCGGCGATGATTAAATATCCCCGGATCGAAAGACAGGCGGCCAATGCCAAAGCAGTTTTTGTGGAGAAAACTGTGTTGCGGCCGGCTACGGCCATGCTTTTTGTGGGGATAGCTTACAGCGCGCAGCTTTCTTTTATCTCCCTTTATGCCATCCAGCAGGGAATGGCTTCTGCCGGGCTTTATTTCAGTGCGTTTGCCCTGAGCACCCTTGTTTTCCGCCCTGTTTCCGGCTTAATTATTGACAGGAAGGGGGATCGGGGTTATGATTTGGTCGTTTTAATCGGCTGTCTGGCTACGATTGCCGCCATCTTGGTGTTAACGATGCTGGGAACTCCATTGCATCTTTTTATCGGGGGGTTCTTCTATGGTCTGGGTTTTGGCTTTATTCAGCCAACGATCCTGGCCCAAAGCGTAAGGCGGGTTTCCCCGGACAGGAGAGGCGGGGCCAATGCCACCTTCTGGACCGCCTTTGATATCGGGGTGGCTTCCGGATCGACGGGGTGGGGCTTTGTGGCCAATGCTGCGGGCTATAGCCTCATGTTTTTGCTCACCCTCATCCCGGTGGTAATCACCCTGACCGTTTATTTTACCGGCAGGAACAAAAATGCTCCTGTCTCCCTGGATATTTAAGAATGATCCTGCGGCCGGCTCTAGTGTCGTCTTCCGCACAGGCAAAACCTGCTGATGGGGCAAGGCAGACAATCGTTTGACCATCATGGGCTTGGGGAGCTTTGGTAGATGAAGAGAAATCGTTCCATTTTAATCTTTCTGCTTTTGCTCACCGCTCTTCTTGCGGCTGGCGCTTATTATATCCCCCTCAGCGCCACCTCCTTTTCAGCCATTTCCGTGACAGATCGGGCCGGGGGGCTATCTGAAACCTATGCCGCCGGAGGGGAAGAGGCTCGGCAGTTGCTTTCCGCCCTGCAGGGAATTGCCGCAGATGAGCCCCCGGAAGATATAGTAGCTGCTTTTGGCCTGACTTTGCACCGCAAATTTGCCTTTCCGCGGCACTTCGAGATCTATCTTTCCTCCTCCCGGCAGGTCTACCGGCGATCTGCCGGAAGCGGGCAGTTCGTTTGCCTAAAGGATGCCGGCTTTTTTTATACCCATAAAGCTTTCCGGGGCCTTTACCCTTTTGAAGAGATGCCTGCCGTCAGCCTCATGGTTCGGGATGAAGAAATATCCCCGGAGGTTCATCAGTGCCTTTGGCAGCTCCTCAAGTGGGACGATTGCTGGCATGACGGCACAGTGCCGCCG
>CAZAQM010000059.1:0-10692 GCA_964487385.1 uncultured Dethiobacter sp. | reverse complement strand
GAAGCAGCTGTCGATTTCCCAATTGGAAGAACGGTTTACCAATCTTTTGCATGTCAGGGCCCGGGCCGTGATCAGTTCCTATCCGGAAATAGGTTTTGATGTGGATAAGCCTGCCGATTTGGCCCTTATTCGTGAAAAATTGCCTGCTTTTTAGAAAGGGTGGGGAGAGGAATGGAAAAACCCTGGGTCGTAATTTTGGCCGCCGGGGCAGGGACGCGCATGAATTCAACTCTGCCCAAGGTCATGCATCCCTTATGCGGAAGACCGCTTCTGTGGCATGTTTTGGCTGCTGCGCGGGAGGTGTCGGAGGATCAGCTCATCGTTACCGGTTTTGGCAGCAGGCAGGTGGAGGAATATTTTGGGGAGGGGTATTTTTATGCCCGGCAGGAGCAGCAATTGGGCACGGGACATGCATTGCAAAAAGCCCTGGCCCACCTTCCGGAAAAGGGGGAGGCTTTGGTGCTTTGCGGCGATACCCCCCTGCTGGAAGGGAGCCTGCTGAAGAAGCTTCTGGATCACCACCGTAAAAACAATGCCGCGGCAACGGTCCTTACGGCTATTCTGGAGGATCCAACCGGCTATGGGCGGGTAATGCGCAACGCCGAAGGCGGAGTAGAAGGGATCATCGAAGAGCTGGATGCCGGCACAGAACAAAAAGCTGTGCGGGAAATTAATACGGGCGGTTATTGCTTTGATCTGGGCGCGCTGAAAAAACTGCTTCCCGATCTGCCCATTAATGCACAAAAAGGGGAATACTATCTGACGGACCTGCTCCCGCTGATGAGGAGGCTGGGTCTGCGGGTAGAGGCCTATCCGGCGGCGGATCCGCGCCTGGCACTGGGGATCAATGATCACGTGCAGTTGTCTGAAGCGGCCGCCATCATGCGGCAAAGGATTAACGGCAGGCTGATGGCAGCCGGTGTGGCCATGATCGATCCGGCTTGCGTTTATATCGACGCCGGCGTGGAAGTGGGCAGGGATACGGTTATTTATCCGCAGACGATCCTGGAAGGGGAAACGAAGGTCGCCGAAGGTTGCCGCCTTGGCCCGGGCAGCCATCTAGTGGATACCCAGGTGGAAGCGGGCGTTGTCTGCCGGCAATCGGTCGTCTTTGAAAGCCGGCTCTCCGCAGGTGCCCTGGTTGGCCCTTTTGCACATATCCGCCCGGGGAGTGTTATCGGTCCCGGGGCAAAAATAGGAGATTTTGTGGAAATTAAAAACAGCACCATTGGCAGGGGCAGCAAGGTTCCCCACCTCAGCTATGTCGGCGATGCCCGCATGGGATCCGGCGTCAACATGGGCGCCGGTTGTATCGTCGTCAATTATGACGGGACAAAGAAACACGCGACAACAATTGAAGAAGGAGCCTTTATTGGTTGTAACAGCAATTTAATAGCCCCCCTGACGGTTGGCCAGGGTGCTTTTGTGGGGGCCGGATCGACGATTAGCAGGGATGTGCCGCCCGGCGCCCTGGCCATTTCCCGCAGCAAGCAGGAAAATAAGGACGGCCTGGCCGGGAGGCTGCTAAGAAAAAAAGAAGGGAAATAGCAGGAGAAAGCAACCCTCATAGAGAACCCAACCTTTTGGTGATCTTCTCCAAAAAGATGTGAGAGAACCATTATAGGAGGGTTTAGTCTTGGCATCAAAAAAAGGAATAAAAATTTTCACAGGAGTTTCAAACATTTCTCTGGCTGAGGACGTTGCTGCATTTATTGGAATTCCCCTGGGCCTTTCCGAGATTACCAGATTCAGCGATGGAGAGAGTGCCGTTTCTATCGGGGAAAGCGTTAGGGGCAAGGATGTTTTTATCATTCAATCCCTCTGTAATCCTGTTAACGACCATCTTTTAGAGTTGCTTATCTTTATTGATGCCCTGAAAAGGGCTTCTGCCGGAAGAATTAATGCCGTTATTCCCTATTACGGCTATGCCCGTCAGGACCGCAAGATGAAGGCCCGTGATCCTATTACCGCCAAACTGATTGCCAATCTTATCTCCTCGGCGGGGGCGCACAGGGTTATGTGTATGGATCTTCACGCAGGACAAATTCAGGGTTTCTTCGATATTCCGGTCGATCACATGGTCGGTATTCCCATCCTGGCCCGTTATCTGAAACAAAAGGAGATCCAAAAGGGTGTCGTCGTCTCCCCGGATCTGGGGGGAGTGACCAGGGCACGGGATCTGGCCAGCCGGCTGGGCATGCCTTTGGCTATCGTGGACAAAAGGCGTCCCGAGCCCAATGTGGCAGAAATCATGAATATTATCGGTAATGTGGAAGGCAAAGAGGCGATCATGATCGATGATCTAATCGATACGGCGGGAACCATTACCCAGGGAGCCGGCGAGTTGTTAAAAAGAGGGGCAATTTCCGTCTATGCCTGTTGTACGCATCCCGTTCTGTCCGGACCGGCCAAGGAAAGGATTCAAAATTCGGATATCAGGGAGCTGGTTGTGACCGACACGATTCCCCTGCAAAATTCCCTTAAAATGGATAAGATCACCGTCCTATCCGTTGCGGATCTCATTGGAGACGCCATTAAGCGGATCCATGGGGAGATGTCGATAAGTGAGCTCTTTGAGTAATTCATAATGAATGATGCATAATGTGCGGTTAATAATGTAGAGTGTTTAAAAAAAGAAACCAAGCACTAATCACTAATCAAGGAGGTGTTTTACCGGCCTAGCCGGTTAGCTATGGAAAGAGTAAAGATTCAGGCTTTGCCCAGATTTAAAGAATCCAAGGGAAGCAAAAATACATTGAGGAAAAAGGGTTATGTTCCTGCTGTCGTCTATGGCCGCGGGACTGAACCTGCCTTGGTATCCCTCGACGGGCAAATTTTGCGCAAGGTTCTCAGCACCTCGGCAGGCTCCAACGTGCTGTTGAATCTGCAGATTGAAGGGGAAAGCGGATCCTCGGGCGGTGCCGTCATGATCAAGGAACTGCAGAGGCACCCATTGCAAAAAGATATGCTCCTTCATGCTGATTTGATCCGTATCTCCCTGGATGAGAAGCTAGAGGTTGCCGTGCCTTTGAACTTTGTTGGCGAGGCTGAAGGAGTTCAGGGCGGCGGTATTTTACAGATCCAGCTGAGGGAGATCAAAGTAAGGTGCCTCCCCGGCAATATTCCACAACATATCGATGTTCCTGCCACTGAGATGAAAATAGGCGATGTGGTGACAGTTGCCGACCTGAAATTACCCGAAGGGGTGGAGTTGATCGAAGAACCGGGCGAAATCGTGGCCTCGGTGACAACTCCTCAAGTGGTGGAGGAGCCGGCGGAAACCGAGGGAGAGGCCGCGGGAGAAACAGCAGGTGAAGCGGTGGAAGAAGCCCAGGAAGGGGCAGCTGATCAGGGATAGCTGCCGCAAAACGTTTTTAGGACCCCGGCGAAGGAGCGTTACCCTTGTTTCTTTTGGTCGGCCTGGGAAATCCAGGCATCAAGTATGCGCACACACGGCATAATGCCGGTTTCCTTGTTGTGGATGAACTGGCCTCCAGGTGCAGTACCAGGCTCAAGGAGGCCAAGTTTGAGTCCTGCTATGCCCGGACCATCCTTGCGGGGACGAGCCTCATACTGGCAAAACCCCTCACATTTATGAATAGAAGCGGCCTGGCAGTGGCCGGACTCCTTCGCTATTATAAAATTGATCTGGAAAACCTGCTCATTATCTATGATGATCTGGACCTGCCGCCGGGGAAAATCCGTCTGCGCCCCGCCGGCGGTAGCGGGGGACACAGGGGCATGAGTTCGATTATCTATCATCTCGGCAGCGATCAGTTCCCCCGCCTGCGCCTGGGCATAGGGCGGGGCGGGGAATTTGAAAGTGCTGAAGGCAGGGAAGGGCAGGTCATCTCTTATGTCCTTTCCCCATTCAGGCCGGATGAGGCGGGTATCATGCAGGAGGCAGTGCAAACCGCTGCCGACGCAGCGGAGGCCTTCCTTGGGAAAGGTATCGGGGAGGCCATGAACAGGTTTAATGCACCTGCCTAAGCAAGCTATGTAAAGGGTCCTGCAAAAGGAATTAATTTTTCATTTTGGCGAATGGTTAGTGAATGGTTGCAGAGGAGGCTGCAAATTTCCAGCCTCTTTTTGTTGTCTTTTTGTTTGCCGGTATAATTTTCTTTGCGGGTTGCTAGAATATAATATGTAATATGCATATCTTGCTACCGCTGCATAAACCACGCAAAGAAAGAGGTGCAGGATGAAGGTTACCTATATTTGTGATCTCTGTGGATTGCCCCAGGAGACAGTGGAGATCGGGGATGTTGATCTGGAGAAATTGGGGCTGCATACGTTGACGCCCGAAGAGAAGGAAGATATAATTAAATACAATGATAAACAGGGTTTACTTCTCTATACCATCTGTCCCGCCTGTTTTTCTGAAAAGGTTTTTACAGACGGAAAGAAGAGCTATACCTTCGAATTGTGAAAAATACCACATGTTGTGAGCAAGCTTTTAGCCACCTCCACCAGTTTCTTTTTGCTGGAGGATTTATTTTTGAAGGGTAGGTTTTTTGAATATTGCCTCATTATCTGCTGAAAAAATGGCATGATGATCCTTCTTTTCTAGCCTTGCAAGAAACTGTAAAAGGGCCAAGCGTCAGGATGGTCACGGGTATGGAAGGATCCCAGCGAAGTTTTTTTATTGCTGCCCTTTATGCATCCTCGCCTTTTTCCTCGCTGGTGCTTACGGCAAACATGTCCAGGGCTGAAAAAATCTATGAGGAAGTTGGCAGCTTTCTTCCCGAGGAGGAAATTTATCTTTTTCCGGCAAGGGATTTTTTTTATGCCGGCGAGGTCCTGACGACTAGCAAGGAGATACCCCAGCAACGGATTAAAGTCCTGGAAAGGCTGGCCCTTGGAACAAAAATCCTGGTTATAGCCCCGGTTGCTGCAGTCTTAGGCAGATTGATTCCTCCCGGATACTGGAAGGGCAGCTGCCAAAGGCTCCAGCCTGGGACAAGGATAGAATGGAAGGCTTTTTTGGCTGGAATGATCGAACTGGGCTATGAGCGCACCGATCTCGTGGAAACGGTGGGCACTTTCAGCGTCCGGGGGGATATCATCGACATTTTTCCTTACTATACGCCATGGCCCATACGTATCTCCTTTTTCGATGAGGAAGTGGAATCCCTGCGCTATTTTGATCCCGAGAGCCAGCGTTCCCGGGAGCTCCTTTCCTCTTTGGTCCTTTTCCCGGCCCGGGAAGTGATCCTTACCCCGGAGGCAGCAAATAGGGGGAAAAAATCCCTGCTGAAGGAACTAGACAGGGTTGCCGGGCAACTGAAAGGCAAGGGCCAGGAGGACGCTGCCGGGAGATTGAGGGCCAGGGTGGAAAATCATTTTACCAGGCTGGAAAACGATGGTACATTTGAAGGAATCGAGCAGTATCTTTCCTACTTTTATTCCGAGCCTGCCGGCCTGCCCGATTATTTTCCCATCGGTGGGATGCTATTTTGGGATGAGCCGGAAAGCACCCGCGTCGAAGCTGAATCCCTGCACAAGGAACTCCATGAATATCAGGCCAGCCTGTTGCTCCAGGGGGATATTCTGCCGGGCCAGGTATCGGTATGTTGGAATTTGAAAGAAATATTTGAGAAAGTCTCTTTGCATATTCTGGCTCTAAGCACGTTTTCCCAACGGCTTCCGCTGGTGAGGCTGAGCGGTACTATTAATATTTCCGCCCGTCCCCTGCCTTCCTTTATGGGGCGTCTGGATCTGTTGGAACAGGAAGTTAAAGGCTGGTGGGAGGAAGGGTACGAAGTTTTTGTCATGTGCGAGGGGGAGGAACGGGTCCGGGAGATCGGGAGGCTGCTAAGGGATCACAATTTCCCAGTTTACCTGGCCGGAACACAAAAAGAAATGCTGCTGAGGCTGGCCAAAACAGAAATGGAAGCAGCCCTGGAAGAAAACCAGGAAAGGGACCCGGCAACGGGAAAAAGCCGCTTTTCAGTAGTGTATCCCCAGAGAAAGGTAAGGCAGCGCAAGATTGAGAGGCGCCTGATGATCGTTCAAGGAAACCTGGAAAACGGCTTTCTTTTCCCTTCCCTCAAGCTGGTTATCCTCGTCGATAAGGAGATCATTCCCAGCCGCAGGAAACAGAAGACCTGGGCCAGGCAGAGAAGCAAAGGTGCATTGAGGGATTTCCAGGAGCTCAAAATAGGTGATCTGGTCGTCCATGAACAGCATGGCATCGGCCGTTATATGGGTATGCAGACCCTTGATGTCGACGGTGTGACCAGGGATTACCTCTATATCAAATATGCCGGGGAAGACAGGCTCTATCTCCCCGTGGAACAGATGGATACCCTGCAGCGCTATACCGGGGGCGAGGGGAGGCCCCCCCGTGTTCATGCCCTCGGCGGCCAGGAGTGGGCCCGGGTTAAAAGCAGGGTGAGGGCCTCGGTGCAGGAGCTGGCCAGGGAACTCCTCTCACTTTACGCTGCCCGGGAAGCGGCGAGCGGGTTTGCTTTTTCGTCCGATCAAGCATGGCAAAAAGATTTTGAGGGGCGCTTTATTTATGAGGAGACGCCTGATCAGCTGCGGGCTATCGAGGAAGTAAAGGAAGATATGCAAAAACCCACGCCCATGGATCGGCTTCTCTGCGGGGATGTGGGCTATGGGAAAACGGAAGTGGCCATCCGGGCGGCCTTTAAGGCAGTTTTGGACGGGAAGCAGGTGGCCTTTCTCGTCCCCACGACGATTCTGGCCCAGCAGCATTATGAAAATTTTATAGAACGCTTTGAAGGTTTTCCGGTCAAGGTTGATCTGTTGAGCAGATTTCGCGGAGCCAGGGAGCAAAGGGAGGTTATCAAGGCGCTAAAGGCAGGCGTTGTCGATATCGTCATCGGGACGCACCGCCTTATCTCCAAGGATATCGGCTTCAAGGATCTGGGCCTGCTGATTATTGACGAGGAGCATCGCTTTGGCGTCCGCCATAAGGAAAAACTAAAGATGCTGCGCCAGGACGTGGATGTCCTCAGCATGACGGCCACGCCCATTCCCCGGACGATGCATATGGCTCTTTCGGGGGCCAGGGATCTCAGCGTGATCGATACCCCGCCGGAAAACCGCTATCCGGTGCAAACCTATGTCGTGGAATATTCCCATAATATGATTAAGGAAGCCATCCAGCGGGAACTCAACCGGGGCGGGCAGGTCTATTTTATTTATAATCGCATTCAGACCATCGAAAGATGGGCCGAAAAGCTTCAGGAACTTATCCCCGAGGCCCGCATTGCCATGGGCCACGGGCAGATGCCCGAGCATAAGCTGGAAAAGATCATGCATGATTTTATGCAGGGGAAGTACGATATTCTCATCTGTACGACCATCGTGGAGGCCGGCTTGGATATTCCCAATGTCAATACCATGGTGGTTTATGATGCGGATTTCTTTGGCTTGGCCCAGCTTTACCAGCTGCGGGGCCGGGTGGGCCGTTCCAACAGGCTGGCTTACTGTTACCTGACCTACCGGAAGGATAAGGTTATGACCGAGGATGCCGTGAAAAGGCTGCAGGCCATCAAAGAATTTACCCAGCTTGGTTCCGGTTTCAAAATTGCCCTGCGGGATATGGAGATCAGGGGGGCGGGTAATATTCTGGGGCCGGAGCAGCATGGATTTATGATGGCTGTCGGCTATGAACTCTATTGTTCCCTTCTGGAACAGGCCATCGAGACGATGAAGGGGAGTAGCGAGCCCATCATCAAGGAGGCTGCCCCCCGTATTGATTTGCAGGTCAATGCCTTTTTGCCCTCGGCCTACGTGCCCAATCAACAGCAGAAGATCGAGCTCTACCGGCGTATTGCCATCTTGGAGAGCAAGGAGGAGCTGAAGGATATGATCGGCGAACTGAGGGATCGCTATGGCCGCTTGCAGCCTCCGGTGGAAAACCTGCTCCTGGTGGTGCGTCTCAAACAACTGGCCAGGGAAAAAAATATCGAGTGTATCGAACAACAAAAAGAAATGACCCTGCTCCGCTTCCGCCCGGATAAAAATTTTGAAGCCAGCCGGCTTTGGGAACTGGTCAACCGCAACCGCCGCCATGTCTCTCTCCATATGGGAAAACAGATCACCCTGCGCCTGAAGGCCCTCCCCCGGGAAGAAAAAAAGTGCCTCCAGTTCATCATCAAGGTTCTGGAGGAAGTGGTCTAGCCCCCCAAGCCTGCTGGACACCATCAAACTGTAATCCTGGGCATAGCGTAGGATTACGAGAGCCTCCCAGCTTTCTTTAGTTTTTGAGGACGTTACTAAAGAACGTTTATTCAAAGCGCCCTTGCCGGCGTTATTTTTTTTATCCAGGGTTTAGGGACTTTAGCGGGTGGAAAATTTGCCGATAATTATTAAGAGGAATTATCAGCGAAAAAGAAGTTTAGGGATAAGCATGATGGAGAAAAGTATTATTACGGGCATAATTAGGCATACAAGTATACACGTGGAAGGGGGGGGACCGGTGGCGGAAACGGAAGTCCGCAGAACACTGCAGATCGTTATCTTTCTTTGTGCACTCCTATTCTTAATGGGCTTTTCAACCCCCCAGGCTGTCCAGGCCCAGGCTATCGTCAGTGTCGATTCGATCAGTGATGTCCAAGCCAACAGCACGGTGGAGGTGGTCGTGCGCATTGCAAATCCTTCCGGGGTAGCCGGATTTCAGTTTGATTTGAAATATGATTCCCAGGTAGCCATCGTTACCGATGTAATGGCAGGAAGCTTCTTGCCGGCGGGGACATTTTTGAAAAATCTGAACGACGCTGCACGCGGCAGCATAAGGGTTGTCTGGCTGAAAAGCCAGACAGCGAAAAATATTGATAGCAGCGGCGAACTTTGCCGCGTTGTTATACGGTTGCTTTCCCCGGAGAGCACGTATTTAAGGCTGGCGGGACTGGAATTGGCAGATCAAAATGGCGGCACAATCATTGGCACTGTTCAGGATGGGAGACTTTTTGCCGGGGGATCATCTTCCAGCGGTGGGTCGACCTCCGGGGACTTTTCTTCGGGCGGCGTGAGCATCAGCACGGCATCATCACTCCCCTATGCCCGCAAGGGCAGCTATTACAGCTGTTCCCTCGTAGCTGCCGGCGGGGCGGGCAGTTATACCTGGGAAAGAGTAAGCGGAAGCCTGCCGCCGGGTCTGTATATGAGCGGCAATGGGATCTACGGCACACCGACAAATGTGGGCAAGTTCGATTTTAGGCTCAGGGCGTCAAATGCTGGAGGTTGGGCGGAAAAATCCTTTACCCTCTGGGTCCTCGATGAAGGTTCCCAAGTACCCTACCTTTATGCCGATTCGGCTAGCCCCTCCAGTTATTCCGATCGGGTATCTTTTAAAAATTTGAAGATAACCCAGGGAAGTATGGAACTGAACCTCAGCCCGGAAAATATGCCCTACATAATGATCGTTGATGGAAGCATCAATTGGGTAAACCTGCTCGTCAGCCTGAACGCGGCGGGGGATATGCTTTATATCAATAATGTAGGTCATGCCTCCTCCCAGGTAAAATCGATTCCTTTAACCAGTGGTTCAAACGAGGTAACCTTTTACGTAAAATCTTCCGGAAAAACCTCGGCTAAATATTTGCTGACGATCTACAGGATGCCGGGACGGAGGTAATCAAAAATGCAGGTAAAGGCCATGAAAGATATGTGCATTGGCATAATTCGGGTTCTATTTTGGCTGGCAGGCATATTAATGCTCTGCTTTGCAGTATTTCCACAGGCGGCAAGTTGTGCCGGAGAATGCACGGAGATGGGGATAACTGTTTTCGATCCGGGCCCTGACGGCGGCATAATGGCAGAGATAACGATTAATGGCAGCGGAGCGCTCCCGGCTGCCGGGGAATTGGAGCTAACTTATAACCCGGAGGCTTTTACGGCCAGGGAAGTTCTCAAGGGAGAGTTGCTTCATGATATTGCCCTGTTCGGATCGAATATGGAAGAACCCGGAATTATACGTGCCTCCTGGGCTGATCCCATGGCCGCCAATGGAAGGGGTACTAGCGGAGTGTTGCTTAGACTAGCATTTCAGGGGGATAAGGGGCTGCCGCTGCTATTAAACTTCACAAAGGTGGAGCTGGTCCGAATGGATGGGAGACGCATTCCTTACAGGATCAAGGGAAAGGGGCTAGAAATAAAGGATTGCCGCGTCAATACGGGTGAAATACACCTGCAAATAGGCAGCGCTGAAGCATTTGTGGATGGCGCTCGGGCGATCCTCAGCGCGGCGCCTTTCCTCCAGGAAGGCAGGACCATGGTTCCCCTGCGCTTTGTAGGCGAGAATTTTGGGGCTGAGGTTTCCTGGCTGCCGGAAATAAATCAGGTCGATATCGAAGACGGAGGGCAGAGCATCCGGCTGATCATCGATAGCCCTTTGGCATTGGTGAATGGCGCGGAAAAAGGACTGGATGCCGCTGCCGTAATTAAAAACGGTGTCACCTTTGTGCCCCTGCGCTTTGTCAGCGATATACTTGGCGCGGGCCTGGCCTGGGATGGCGCAAACCAAAAAATTGTCATGGCACGATAGGAGGGGCCCCATGAAATTTCGGCATTTTAAGCTGGCATGTGTTTTTTTGTTGGTGTTGCTGCTCGCGGCGGGCACAGTAGTTTACCCGGTTTCCGCTGTTGCAGGGGCAGAAACAGGCATCAGGGTAAAGATCAACGATAAATTTTTATCCCTTCCCCAGCCTCCTGTTCGCA
>CAZAQM010000058.1:0-10704 GCA_964487385.1 uncultured Dethiobacter sp. | reverse complement strand
GACGAGTTCGATAAGATTGCCCGCAAAAGTGAGAACCCATCGATTACCCGGGATGTTTCCGGCGAGGGTGTGCAGCAGGCACTCCTGAAGATACTGGAAGGGACGGTGGCCAGCGTGCCGCCCCAGGGCGGGCGCAAGCATCCCCACCAGGAATTTATGCAAATAGACACCACCGATATACTCTTTATCTGCGGCGGGGCCTTCGATGGTCTGGAAAAATTGATCCTCAAGCGGACCGGTGCCGGCGGGATAGGATTTGGCGCCGACGTCAGGCCCAAGGTGGATCTGCAGATTGGCGATCTGCTTAGGCAGGTGCGCCCCGAGGATCTCATCAGGTATGGCCTTATCCCCGAATGCGTGGGCAGGCTGCAGGTTATCGCCGTTTTGGATGCTCTCGATCGCCAGGCCCTGGTGCGCATTCTCACAGAGCCTGTCAATGCTCTGGTTAAGCAGTACCATAAAATGTTTGAACTGGATGATGTGCAGCTGGAATTTAAGGAAGGATCCCTGGAGGCCATTGCCGATGAGGCAGTCCTGCACAAGACCGGGGCCCGGGGGCTGCGGAGCATTATGGAGGGGATACTGCTGGAGATAATGTATGATATTCCTTCGAGGGATGATGTGGATAAATGCATTATTACCCCCGGGGTGGTCAGGAAGGAAGAAAAGCCCAAACTTCTGACCTCGGGGAAAAAGAAAAAAGAAGTATCGGCTTCGTAGTTTCAGGGGATGGCCTGAGGGGTCATCCCTTTTCCTCATAATTACCTTCCTTCCAGGAAATAATAATTAAGAAAGAAGTACACCTGGAAGGGGGATATGGTTTCATGTCCGAATGGATGGGAATTGCCGGTTTAATACAGTTGTTTTTTGCCGTGATCATCGGTCTTTATTTCTGGAACCTGCTCAAAAATCAAAGGGGAAGCAAGGTGGCAATCGATCGGGAGTCCTCCCGGGAGATGGATGAGCTGCGCCGCCTGCGCTCTCTTTCACTTACAGAACCGCTGGCGGAAAAGGTGCGGCCATCTACCTTTAAGGAGATCATCGGGCAGGATGATGGTTTAAAAGCCCTGCGCGCCGCGCTGTGCGGTCCCAACCCACAGCATGTGCTGCTCTATGGTCCTCCCGGCGTGGGAAAGACGGCGGCAGCCCGCCTCGTTTTGGAGGAGGCGAAAAGCAATCCCCTGTCCCCTTTTTCCAGCGGAGCCAAATTTGTGGAAGTGGATGCAACGACGGTGCGTTTTGATGAGAGGGGAATTGCTGATCCCCTTATGGGTACCGTTCATGATCCCATCTATCAGGGGGCCGGACCGCTGGGCATGGCTGGTATCCCCCAGCCCAAACCCGGGGCGGTGACCAAGGCCCATGGGGGTATCCTTTTTATTGACGAGATCGGGGAGCTGCATCCCATTCAAATCAACAAACTGCTCAAGGTTCTGGAAGATCGCAAGGTGTTTCTGGAAAGCGCTTACTATAATTCCGAGGATAACAGCGTGCCCCGGCATATTCACGATATTTTTCAAAATGGGCTTCCGGCGGATTTCCGCCTGATCGGGGCGACGACGCGCCAGCCGGAAGAAATTCCGCCGGCGGTTCGTTCCCGTTGCCTGGAGATCTATTTCCGGGAGCTTTCTCAGGAAATGATCGGCCATATCGCCCTCAACGCTGTGGAGAGGATTGGCTTCAAGCTGCATCCCGAGGCGCTCAAGGTAGTGTGTGCCTTTGCCCATAACGGCCGGGAGGCGGTCAACATGGTGCAGATTGCCGCCGGCGTCGCCTTGGGGGAGGGCAAAAAAGTTCTGGAAACGGAGAATATGGAATGGGTCGTCAATAATAGCAGGCTTTCCCCCCGCCGGGAAAAACAAATTCCGGAATATCCCCAGGTTGGCGTGGTCAATGGCCTGGCCGTTTACGGAACCCATACGGGGGCACTGCTGGATATAGAGGCGGCGGTCACGCCTGTCCGCAAGGGGCAGGGGCGTCTGTTTATTACAGGAATCGTCGAGGAAGAGGAAATGGGCGGCATGGGGCGGACGCTGCGCCGCAAGGGAACGGCAAGGGGTTCCGTGGAAAATGTGCTCACCGTCCTGGGAAGATTGCTGGAGGAAAATTTGCAGGACTATGATATCCACCTCAATTTTCCGGGGGGCGTTCCCGTGGATGGGCCGTCGGCCGGCGCGGGGATTGCCACGGCTATCTGGTCGGCCCTGAAGGGAATGCCAGTGGATAATACCGTAGCCATGACCGGGGAGATTTCCATCCGGGGATTGATCTGCCCGGTGGGAGGGGTTACGACGAAAATAAATGCTGCCCAGGAAGCGGGCGTAAAAAAGGTGTTTATACCCCAAAAAAACTGGCAGCATTGTTACGGAAGGCTGAAAGGGATGGAGGTCATCCCTGTTTCCTCGCTGGAGGAAATAATTGGCGGGCTTTTTCCCTTTACCAGGAAGGGTAAAAGCGTTGGGCAGATTGAACAAGAGCTGTATGCTGCACAGCTCCATCTTCCTTAGTTTGAAAGTTCTTTATACCTGCACAAAAGTGGGAGGGGATAGAAATATGGATGGGAAAAAAGAATTGCCAATGCTGCCCCTGCGGGGCGTTGTCGTTTTCCCCCATGTGGTCATCCATCTGGATGTTGGCCGGGAGCGTTCCCTCAACGCTCTCAACGAGGCTATGCTGAAAGATAATTTAATCATTCTGGTTGCCCAGAAGGAAGCGAAGATAGAGGAACCTCTGGAGGAGGATCTGAACACCGTCGGCACTATTGCCATTATCAAACAGATCTTAAAATTACCCGGGGGCAGCAACCGCATTTTAGTGGAGGGTACCAGCCGTGCCCGCATAAACCGCGTGTTGGCTGCCGGGCCGTTTTTTTCTGCCGAAGTGGAGGAGCTGTTCGACGACGAGTTCAAAACCATGGAAACGGAAGCATTTATGCGCAATGTTTTCGCGCAATTCGAAGATTATGCCCGGCAAACCAAAAAGGTTCCCCCCGAGGCGATGGACAGCATCGCTGCTATTGAGGAACCGGGAATGCTGGCCGATATCATTGCCTCGCATCTGTCCTTGAAACTTGAACAAAAACAGGAAATTCTTGAGGCTCTGAGCCCCAACGAAAGATTGGAAAAGCTGGCCGGAATCCTCAATTATGAGATGGAGATTTTGGAGCTGGAAAAAAAGATCAGCCTGCGGGTGCGCAAACAGATGGAGAAAACCCAAAAGGAATATTACCTGCGGGAACAGGTCAAGGCCATCCAAAAAGAGCTGGGTGAGAGGGATGAACGGGCGGCCGAAACGGAAGAATACCGGGAAAAATTAATGCAGGCAAAGCTGCCGGAAGAAGTGGAAAAGAAGGCTCTGAAGGAGCTGGAACGTCTGGAAAAGATGCCGCCGGCAGCGGCTGAGACGGTCGTGATACGTACCTACCTGGACTGGATTTTGGAACTGCCCTGGTCCGTGCTCACCGAGGATCAGCTGGATCTGGATCTGGTCGGGGAGGTTTTGGATGCCGATCATTTCGGCCTGGAGAAAGTGAAAGAGCGCATTATCGAATATTTGGCGGTCCGCCGGCTGACAAAGAAAATAAAAGGCCCTATTTTATGTCTGATAGGCCCCCCGGGTGTGGGGAAAACTTCCCTGGCCCGTTCTATTGCCAGGGCTTTGCAGAGAAAATTTGTGCGCATTTCCCTGGGCGGGGTGCGGGATGAGGCGGAAGTAAGGGGGCATCGGCGGACGTATGTAGGGGCGCTTCCCGGGAGGATCCTGCAGGGTATGCGGCAGGCCAAGTCCCGCAATCCGGTCTTCCTGTTGGACGAAGTGGACAAAATGTCCACGGATTTTCGGGGCGATCCATCGGCGGCACTGCTGGAGGTCCTCGATCCGGAACAAAACAATACTTTTAGCGACCATTACCTGGAAATGCCTTTCGACCTTTCCCAGGTCATGTTTATTACTACGGCAAACAACCGTTTTTCCATTCCCCAGCCGTTGCTGGACCGCATGGAAGCCATTTATATACCGGGTTATACTGAAGAGGAAAAAGTTCGGATTGCCCAGCGGCACCTCATTCCCAAGCAACTGGAGGAGAACGGGCTGACTGCGGAACTTATCCGCATTTCCGAGGGAACTTTGCGACATATCGTGCGGGAGTACACCCGGGAGGCAGGCGTGCGCAACCTGGAGAGGGAGATCGCCAATATCTATCGCAAGATGGCCAAAGATGTGGTAAAAAAGCAAACTTTGCGGGTTACGGTCACCCGCAGCAATCTGCACAAATTTCTGGGGCCGCCCCGCTACCGCTTTGGGCTTGCTGAAAAAGAGAACGAGGTGGGCGTCGCCACCGGAGTTGCCTGGACGGAAGCCGGCGGGGACCTGCTGGCCATCGAGGTAACCCTCATGAAGGGAAAAGGCAAGCTTACCCTGACGGGCAAACTGGGGGATGTCATGCAGGAGTCTGCCCAGGCGGCTTTGAGCTATGTCCGTTCCCGTGCGGTTTCCTTGTCCATAGATGAAAATTTTTATGCGGAATACGATATTCATATTCATGTTCCGGAGGGGGCCATACCCAAGGATGGGCCCTCTGCCGGTGTAACGATAGCGACAGCCCTCGTTTCCGCCCTGACACAGATACCGATCCTGCGCCATGTGGCCATGACCGGGGAGATCACCCTGCGGGGCAGGGTGCTGCCCATTGGGGGGGTCAAGGAAAAAGTTCTTGCCGCCCACAGGGCTGGCATCAAAACTATGCTTCTTCCGCTGGATAATAAAAAGGATTTGGCCGAAATCCCCGGGAATGTGCGCCGCCGCATGGATTTCGTTCTGGTCGATCATCTTGATCAGGTTTTTGCAAGGGCGCTGGTCAAAAAAAAGGATAAAGAGAGCTCGAACGATGAAGATAAAAAAAGCGGAGTTCTACAGGTTTGCTAATTCGCGGGCCGATTTCCCCCCTGAATATTATCCGGAAATCGCTCTGGCCGGGCGTTCAAATATCGGAAAATCCTCCTTTATTAACACGCTGACAGGCAAAAAAAACTTGGCTCGCATTAGCGGTACTCCGGGCAAGACTCGTGCCATGCATTTTTATCTGATCAATGAATCCTTCTGTTTTGTCGATCTGCCAGGCTACGGTTATGCCCGGGTTTCCAAGGAAATGAAGGAAAAATGGGCTCTTCTGCTGGAGCATTATTTTGCCACGAGAAAAACATTGTCCATGATCATTCAGCTGGTGGATCTGCGCCATGAACCGACCGGGGAGGATAAGCAAATGGCCGGCTGGATTCGCCATTACTCTTTCCCGCTCATTACGGTGGCCACGAAAGCAGACAAGGTGCCCCGGGGGAAAAGGCTGAAACAAAAGAAGATCATCGCTGCGGCCCTGGGCCTGCCCCCCGGTGAGGTGATTATCTTTTCCGCCGAGACAAAAGAGGGCAGGGAAGAGGTGGCGCAGCTTCTTTCCCGCAGTTTAAAGGAGGCGGGTTTTTCACCGCAAGCTTAAAGTTTGGGAATTCTTGTGAGGTGGGACGAAATGCCGGAAGAGAAAAATATCTTTCTGGAGTTGGAAAAAGATCAGATTCTTTTTTCTGAAGGTGACGAAGGGAAGGAAATGTATATTATCCTAAGTGGGGCTGTTCAGGTGTTTCTTTTACGGGAAGGCCTGCAGGTTATTTTAGCCAACATGGAGGCGGGGCGCTTTTTTGGGGAGATGTCGCTTTTGGAACAGGAACCCCGCAGTGCTTGTATCATAGCCCTGGAACCGACCAAACTTCTAGTGATCAATAATGAGAACTTTCAGCATTTTATCTGCCAAAACCCTTCACTTGCCGTCAAATTAATGAAAGGTTTAAGCGGTAGGCTCAGGGCAGGTAATGAACAAATATCCCAGCTCGAACAGAGAATCCATCAGCTAACGGCTAAAGGGCCTCTTTTCCGAAAAAGCGACAAGGCTTCCAGAGATGATTTAAGGGAACCCAAGGACCGGTTTAATGAAAATTTGGAGAAAGCCCACAGGGAAGAAATATCTTGTCCGCTTTGTTTCCAAACATTCACTGCCTACTTGATGCAGGTAAGTGTGCTCCCAAAATCGAGGAATTACTGGCTTAGGGAATATTATGAAGGGCTGGAACCCCTCCTGTTTAAACAGATTGGCTGCCCCCACTGTTCCTTTGCTGCTCCCTACAACAGGTTTATGGAAATTGGACAGATTGGCAAGCAGTATTTAAAGGAAAAAGAGCCATTGCGTAAGAAAGAGTTGGATCTTTCAACACTAAAAGAATTTAATTATGATTATGTTTTGGCCCTTTATCGGTTGGTACTTCTATCCTTGGAGGAGAGGGATGAAAACCTGGAAGTACTGGCTGATACAGCCCTTGAACTTTCCTGGCTATATGGCGATGCCCGTAAGGAGGAGGAGGAAATCGGGGTCCTAAAAAAAGCCCACGCCTACTTCAAAAAAATCAAAGATAAAGATGGCCTTCAAAGCCCCGACCTTCTGCAAAAAAGCCTTTATTATCAGGGATTAATTCATCTCCGCCTGAATGATAACAGGATGGCCAAGGTGCTTCTGGAACAGACGCTAGAAGTGGAGGGTGTGCAAAATAACCTAATCTTTCTTTTTGCAAGAGATATACTGGAAAATCTTATGTTAGATAGACCTGTCAAGGTGTAAAGCATTTGCTTTTAAGCATCCTGTCAACGCTGACAAGGCTTGCCATTACTTTTCATTGCCTTTGCTATGAAAGCTTAGCCCTGCCTTTACCAGCCTTTGGCGGACAGCCCGGCTAAGGGCTGCGGCAGCGAGGAGCTTGATGGTATCCAGGGGCAGAAAGGGTACAACCCCGGCGAGCAGGGCCTGATTAAAACTTAAGCCGGCCACGAAAGCCAGATAAAGTGCTCCCAGGGCAAAATAGACGGCCATACAGAGGAACATCCCCAGGATCATTATCCCGGAGGTGTTCTTTTTTTCCGTAATCTTTCCCAAGAGATAGCAACCGAGGACAAATCCCCAGAGGAAGCCCCCCGTTGGTCCCAGGAGGATATGCAATCCGCCCTGGAACTGGTGAAAAACCGGCAGACCGACAGCCCCGAGCAGAAGATAAATCAGCACCGCTGCGGCGCCCCATTTTCCTTCGAGGAGCGAGCCCACTAGAAAAATGCCAAAAGTCTGGCCGGTGATGGGAACGGGGCTAAAGGGCAGGGGAATGGAGATTTGGGCCAGCAGAGCGATCAAGGCGGCAAACAGGCTGCTGAGAACTAGTTTCTTCACGGGAAGCATTAATTATTACCTTCTCTCTGAAAAATCTATCATTGTTGTGAAAGTTGCCATTCCAGGTTCATCCTAAGCGCAGCAATCGGGGAGATCCCATTCAAATAGCGGTTATCTCCCCCGTTATAAAGCGTTTCTGTTCCCCGCCTGCAAGTGCCACGATCAAGGCCCCATCTTTATCGATACCCAGCGCTGTTCCTGAAAAAGTTTCCCGCAGGCTTTTAATCGTAACTTTTTTGCCCAGCGTGACGTTTAGATCCTTCCATTGCTGCAAAATTTCTTTTGCTCCCAGGTTTAAATATTGCCGGTAAATCCTGTCCATCTCACGGAGGATCCCTCTGGCCAGCTCCTTGCGGGAAGGGAGCGGCCCGCTTTTTTCCAGCAGGATGGAGGTGGCGCTTCCCCTTAGTTCCGGCGGAAAATCTTCCCTTGCCTGGCTGAAATTGAGGCCCAGCCCGGTGACGAGATAATGAAGCCTGTCCTCCTCGGCTTTCAGTTCGGTCAGTATCCCGCAGACTTTCCGGCCCCGAATGAGAATATCGTTGGGCCATTTAATCCCCGCTTCAATCCCCGGGCACATTTTATTGATGCTGCAGGCTACGGCCACGGCAGTTAAAAGCGTAAAAACGGAGATCTCCTGCAGGGGTTTGGCAGGCCGCAAAAGGATCGAAAGCCAGATTCCCTTACTGCAGGGCGAGGACCATGTGCGTCCCAGCCTGCCTTTCCCGCTGGTTTGCTCTTCAGCAACGACGACGGTTCCCTCGGGGGCTCCCTCCTCGGCCAGGATTTTTAGATGATCATTGGTCGAGCCCAGTTGCCTGAAGTGGTGGATAAAAGAGGGATTTTGGGCAATAATTTTTGTATCCGGCCCTCCGCTTATTTCCGCCGGGTAGAGCAGGTCCGGCATGGCCAGCAGGCGGTAGCCCAGCCGTGTGCTTCCTTCTATATCGTATCCCGCCTTTTGTAAACTTTTTATGTTCTTCCAGACGGCTGTGCGGCTGATCTCCAGCCCGCCGGCAATATTTTCGCCCGAAAGATATTCCGGGGCTGCTTCCTTTAACAGCTTTAAGATTGCCTCTTTCATTTTCGGCCTCCTTAAGGGTTATCATTGCTCATCGCTCTGAAAAGTCTGTCATCCTGAACAAAAATGAGTTTAATAAAAAAGTGAAGATATGTCAACCCTAAATATAGGGCTGGTTAACAATGACCTTGGGAATGCGCTTTTGTCGCTGCCTTCACTTTATTTGCCGCCGTCTGGCAAGTTGACTTGGACCGCTTAAAAATGTAATATATAAGGAACGATGAAACGTCGAGAAATCGGGAAATTATGAAGAAGGGGACAAAAAAATGAGCGCAAACCTCCCGTCTGTTTATGAACCCGCAGAAGTGGAGAAAAAAATTTATCGTTTTTGGCTGGAGGGGGAGTTCTTCCGGGCGCCGCAGGAAGAAGGGGACAATGTTTTTTCCATCGTCATCCCTCCGCCCAACGTGACGGGCAAGCTGCACATGGGCCATGCCCTGAACAGCACCATTCAGGATGTTCTCGTAAGGTGGAGGCGCATGCAGGGCTATGATACCCTCTGGCTTCCGGGAACGGATCATGCTGGGATCGCCACACAAAACAAGGTGGAGGAACATTTGGCCCTGGACGGTTTCTCGCGCCATGATATCGGGCGGGAAAAATTCCTGGAAAAGGCCTGGCAGTGGAAGGAAGATTATCATGGCCGCATCCTGGAGCAGTTATATAAGCTGGGCGTTTCCTGCGACTGGTCCCGGGAGCGTTTTACCCTGGATGAGGGTTGCTCCCGTGCGGTTCGGGAGGTTTTTGTCTCCCTTTACGAGCGGGGCCTCATCTATCGGGGTGACTATATGGTCAACTGGTGCCCCCGGTGTCATACAGCCATTTCGGATATCGAGGTGGAGCACGAGGACAAACCTTCCACCATTACTCATATTCGCTATCCAGGCGCCGGCTGGGAGGGTTCCATTTCTGTCGCCACCACCAGGGTGGAGACGATGCTGGGGGATACGGCTGTGGCCGTCCATCCGGAAGATAAGCGCTACCGGGATTTGATCGGCAAAGAAGTCCTGCTCCCCCTGGTCAACAAGAAGATACCGATCATTGCCGACGAGTATGTGGACCCGGCTTTTGGCTCCGGAGCCGTGAAAATTACCCCGGCCCATGATCCCAATGACTTCGAGATTGGGCAAAGACACGGCCTGGAGACGATCAGCGTCATCGACGGCAAGGGTAATATGACCGATCGGGCCGGCAAATATGCCGGCATGGATCGCTATGAGGCCCGCAGGAAAGTTCTTGAGGATTTGCAGGAACTTTCGCTGGTGGAAAAAATCGAGGATTATGAACACGCAGTCGGCCACTGCCAGCGTTGCGGCACGGAGATCGAGCCCCTAGTTTCCCTGCAGTGGTTTGTGAAAATGGAGCCCCTGGCCAAGGAAGCGATCGACAAAGTTAAAGAGGGTAAAATCTCCTTTGTGCCCGAGCGCTTTACCAAGCTTTATCTCAACTGGATGGAAAATATCCGCGACTGGTGCATCTCCCGGCAGATCTGGTGGGGGCACCGCATTCCCGCCTGGTACTGCACCTGCGGGGAAATGATCGTTTCCCGGGAAACGCCTCTGGTGTGCCCGGTTTGCGGCGGAAGCACGCTGACGCAGGATACTGACGTTCTCGACACCTGGTTCAGCTCTGCCCTGTGGCCTTTTTCCACCATGGGCTGGCCGGATAAGACGCCGGACCTGGAGCATTATTTCCCCACCAGCGTTCTGGTTACGGCTTACGATATCATCACTTTCTGGGTGGCCAGGATGATCTTCATGTCCCTGGATTTTATGAAAGAGATTCCCTTTGGGGATGTCTGTGTACACGGCCTGGTAAGGGATGCCCAGGGAAGAAAAATGAGCAAATCCCTGGGCAACGGCATCGACCCCCTGGAGGTCATCCGGGAATTTGGGGCGGATACGCTGCGGTTTACCCTTATTACAGGACAGGCCCCGGGTAACGATCAAAGGTTCAGGGGCGACAGCGTGGAGGCCAGCAGGAACTTTGCCAACAAGATCTGGAATGCTTCCCGTTTCCTACTGATGAACCTGGGCGGCGAAAAGGCCCGTGAGGGCCTGCCGGCTGAGCTTAATCGCCATGATCGCTGGATCCTGGACAGTTTTAACGCTTCCGTGGAGAAAACGACAGCCCTTTTGGAAAAGTATGAGCTGGGGGAAGCGGCCCGGGTCGTCTACGACTTTCTTTGGGGCGATTTTTGCGATTGGTATATCGAACTGAGCAAGCTGCCCCTTTACGGCAATAATGAAACGGAGAAAGCGGGGGCCAAAAAGGTCCTATCCTATGTTCTGGAGGGGACGCTGCGCCTTTTGCATCCCTTTATGCCCTTTATTTCCGAGGAAATATGGCAGCAGTTAAACCGGGA
>CAZAQM010000057.1:0-10750 GCA_964487385.1 uncultured Dethiobacter sp. | reverse complement strand
AGAAATTTTCCCTGAACGGCATCATGGAAAAGCTGTGGATGGGTGGTAGAAGCCGGTGATCAGCATTGAAGCCCCGGTTGCCGCCATGTTAATCAGGCGAGAGGAAGCGGAAAAAGACAGTGATCAGCATTGAAGAGGGTATCGTCGAAGAAATTTGCTGGGAAAGGGAAGGGATACAATGTTTGGGGGTACACCTGCCGGAGAAGAATATGCGGGAAAAAGCCCTCAATTATTCGTCGCTCATGGGCAGGATAGAGGTGGGGCGGCATGTTTATTTGAATACGACTGCCGTGAGGCTGGGACTGGGTAGCGGCGGTTATCATTTTGTCCTTTTCAGTCCGGGGCGGACAGATGCCCCACTCCGGCCCCAGGGCCATATCATCAAGCTCCGCTATACGCCCCTGCAGCTTAAGGTCCGCGCCTATGAGGAAACGCTTTCGGAGAAGAACCCCGGGGTATCGTTAAGGAAATATTCCGGGCTTAAAAATACGCCGGTGATCATCGGCGAGTTGCATAGCATGGTGGCGCCCTTTGTTCTCTTTTTTTCCGGGAGGTGCCCCGGCAAACGCATCGTCTATATCATGACCGACAGCGCTTCCCTGCCCCTCTGCCTGAGCGAAACCATCGCAGGATTAAAAGCGGAGGGCCTGCTGGCCGGAACGGTGACCTGCGGGCACGCCTTTGGGGGGGATATTGAGGCGGTCAATGTTTATTCTGCCTTGATGGCCGCCAGGGAAGAGTTGGCGGCGGATATCATCCTTTTGATTCCCGGCCCGGGGGTGGTGGGAACGGGAACGAGGTATGGATTCAGCGGCATCGAACAAGGCGAACATATCGATCGGGTCAATAAATTTAAGGGAATACCCGTCTTTATTCCCAGAATAAGTTTTGCCGACAAAAGGCCAAGGCACCGGGGCCTTAGCCATCATTCCATTACCTCGCTGTCGGAGATCGCCGCTACCCGGGCCTATCTTCCTTTTCCCCTCCTCGATGCCGGGAAGAACAGATTTCTTGCCAAACAACTGATCATGGCGGGGGTGCCTGAAAAACACAAATTAATACTGGTCAAAAAACCATCCCTGCAGGCCCTCGATCGCTGCGGCGGCCTGCAAACGATGGGCAGAAGCGTGGCGGAGGATCCCGACTTTTTTGCCGCGGTTAAGGCAGCCGCTCTTTTCAGCGGGAGATTACTTAATCCTTCTTTTGGATTCTAAAGCT
Organism: uncultured Dethiobacter sp.; assembly: GCA_964487385.1. Classification (GTDB taxonomy): domain Bacteria; phylum Bacillota; class Dethiobacteria; order DTU022; family UBA8154; genus DUNV01. Next base: position 9,532 of record CAZAQM010000057.1, on the reverse strand, counting down.
TGGCCCCCGGTAATACAATTTTGATAGATGATATTATTATGCACCAGAAAGCCGGGCAGAGTAAAAGAGGCGATTTCGTTGCGACCTTTGCACAGAATTTTACGGCAATACATAAGGGATAATCTGGGTATAAATATATTTGCCGTTTCTTTTTTTTTAGCAGGCATTGTTCTGGGAGCGCTGCTCATCAGGTTTCTGGAAATTGAACATTTGCAAAAATTGCAGGGATCTATGAATGTGTTTTTAGAGGATCTGAAATTTTATTCGCTTGGAAACCTGGAACCCTCTCAACTCCTCAAGGCCTCCTGCCGGAAAAATATCTTCTTTCTAATCCTGATCTGGTTTCTGGGACTTTTCCGGCTGGGATATCCCCTGGTTTTTACCACAATCCTGTTCAGGGGACTGGCCCTGGGTTTCACTGCCGGTTTTCTTGTTTACCGCTTTACATTGAAGGGTCTGCTCTTCTCGCTGGCGGCACTCCTGCCCCATAACATTTTTTTGGTTCCGGCCTTTCTTTGGGCCGCCGCCCTGGCCATAGCCTACTCCTATCTGAGCGCCAATGAGAGGGTTTCATCGAGAAAGGTGCTGATCGGTGCACATTTTAACGAGTATTGCTCTTATATGCTCCTATCGTTCCTTTTAATTCTGGCCGGCGGTCTGGTGGAGGCATATTTATCGCCGATTTTTATGCGTCTGGTCGCTTCATTTTTCTTTTGATCTTTTTTTATAGAGGAATTAGGAAGTATTATGTGGAATAACTTATAAAAATTGCTGCAATTATGCTAAAGGGGATAACCTTGGATGGAGAGGTTATTAAAGGAATTCATCTATTTCTTGTCCGTTGAAAAAGGACTTGCCAGCAACACCCTGGAATCCTATCAGCGGGATCTGCGCAAGTTTTTTCTTTTCTTACAGAAAAAAAATATCATTCAGGTGGAAAACATCACCAGGGGGGATATCACAAATTTCCTAACCGAACAAAAAGAAAGGGGGCTTGCTTCCTCCACTTTAACAAGAAATTTGGCCGCTATTCGCTCCTTTTACCAATTCCTTCTCAAGGAGCAAATTACCACCGAAAATCCTTCGGTGGAGCTGGAAACCCCCAAAACCGAAAAAAAACTGCCCAGCGTTCTTTCCCTCAGCGAAATAGAGCTGCTGTTGGAACAGCCGGAAACGGGAAACACCATCGGTCTGCGGGACAAGGCCATGCTGGAGCTGCTCTATGCAACCGGAATCAGGGTTTCCGAGCTGGTCTCCCTGGATGTAAATGGCATCAATACCAAAATGGGCTTTATCAAATGTATCGGGAAAGGCAACAAGGAAAGGATTATACCCCTGGGATCGGTGGCCATTCGCAGCATCCAGGAATACCTAAAGAACAGCAGGCTGAAAATATTAAAAACCAAGGAGGAGAAGGCCCTTTTTCTGAATCAGCAGGGTACGAGGCTGACCAGACAAGGTTTTTGGAAAATATTAAAAAAATATGCACATAAGGCCGGGATACAAAGGGAGATCACACCGCATACGCTGCGCCATTCTTTCGCCACGCACTTGCTGGAAAACGGCGCTGATCTGCGTTCCGTTCAGGAAATGCTGGGACATGCGGATATCGCCACGACACAAATTTATACCCACGTTGCCAGGCGCAGGATCAAGGAGGTCTACAATCAGACCCACCCCCGAGCCTGAAGAAGGAGGCTATTCCTATTAAAATTGAAAGAACTTTTATCATGGTTATGGATGGCGCAGGAGTCGGAGCTTTGCCGGATGCAGACGAATATGGCGACCGGGGGAGCAACACCCTGGGCCATATTGCTTTAGCAGTAAAAAATTTGCGCATCCCCAATTTGATTTCACTAGGCCTCGATAAATTAATCGATATTCCTGTTCCTCCCGGGGCAAACCCGCCCAAGGGGGCTTTCGGCAAGGCGGCTTCATCCTCCCGGGGGAAAGATACGACGACCGGGCACTGGGAGCTGGCCGGAATCGTTTTGGAAAATCCTTTTCCCCTTTATCCCCAGGGCTTTCCCAAGGAGGTAATAGCCCTTTTCGAAGCGGAAATCGGCAAAAAAGTGCTGGGAAATATCAGTGCCTCCGGAACGGAAATTATAGAGGTGCTGGGGGAAGAACATTTAAAGACAGGCTATCCCATCGTCTATACTTCGGCAGATAGCGTTTTCCAGATTGCCGCCCACGAGGAGGCAGTGCCTCCGGAAACCCTTTACCGGTGGTGCACCATTGCCCGCACAAAGGTTCTTAGGGGAGAACATGGTGTCGGCAGGGTTATCGCCAGGCCTTTCCTTGGAAAACCCGGCGGCTTTACCCGGACGGCAAGGCGGCGGGACTTCTCCCTTCCCCCGCCGGGCCCGACCCTTCTGGATCGGCTTGGCAGTTCGGGTTATGAGGTCATGGCCGTAGGGAAAGTAAAGGATGTCTTTGCCGGCCAGGGTGTTACCCGCCATATTCCGGCCTCCGGCAACGGGGAGATCATGGAGGTGCTCCGACGGGGATTGCGAGAGGATTTTCGGGGGCTGATGTGGGCCACGCTGGTTGATTTTGATATGCTCTATGGCCATAGAAACGATCTTCACGGTTTCGCAGCCGCCCTGGAGGAATTCGATCGCTTTTTGGGTGAAGCACTAGGTCTTTTAAAACCGGGGGATCTGCTGGCGATTTCTGCCGATCATGGCTGCGATCCAACGTTTCCAGGCACTGATCATACCAGGGAATACGTTCCGCTCCTTCTTTACAGCCCCAATATCGTTCCTGCCTCCCTGGGTACCAGAGAGTCTTTTGCCGATCTGGGGGCAACTATCTGCGAGCTCATGGAGTGCCCTTCCACACTATTCGGCAAAAGTTTTGCGGAAACACTATTTTGAGGAGAGAGTGCAAATGAGGTTTTTGGATTTAATTCTCAAGAAAAGGGATGGGGAAAGCCTTAGCACGGAGGAAATACATTTTATCATTCGGGAATATAACCTGGGAAACGTGCCCGATTACCAGATGTCGGCCTTGCTGATGGCCATCTATTTCCAGGGGCTGAACAGCAAGGAAACCAGCGCTTTTACCCTATCCCTGGCCGAAACCGGCGAAATGCTCGATTTTTCCTCCCTGGGAACAATTGTGGCGGATAAGCATAGCAGCGGAGGGGTAGGGGATAAAATTACGCTGGTCCTCGCTCCGCTAATCGCTGCAGCGGAGGTTCCGATAGCAAAAATATCGGGCCGGGGCTTGGGCTTTACCGGGGGAACTATTGATAAGCTGGAGAGCATCCCCGGGTTTAGCGCCGACTTAACCATTAAGAATTTCACCGAGCTGGTCCGCCGCAATAATCTGGCCATTATGGCGCAAACAGACCGCATAACTCCGGCGGACGGCAAACTTTATGCGCTGAGGGATGTAACAGGTACCGTGGAAAATATCTCCCTCATCGCCGCATCGATCATGAGCAAAAAAATTGCCGCCGGGGCCGGCGCCATTTTACTCGACGTCAAAACAGGCCGGGGAGCTTTTATGCAAAGCAAGGAGGAGGCCTTTCACCTGGCCGAGAGCATGGTTCGCATCGGGAAGGACATGGGCAGACGCATCGTTTCAGTCGTGACGGATATGAGCCAGCCCCTGGGCCTGGCCGTCGGCAATGTTCTGGAGGTCAAAGAGGCCCTGGGCACTCTCAGGGGTGAAGGCCCCGGGGATGTGGAGCAACTCTCCCTTTTTCTGGGCGGACTTCTGCTGGCCATGGTGGGGAAGGTGCGCAATCCGGAAGAGGGCCAGGAGGAACTGGTTAGACTGCTCAAAAACGGGGTTGCCCTGGAAAAATTCAGGCAGATGGTTGCCTCCCAGGGGGGGGATCTCCATTATTTGGATAATCCGGAACTTCTCCCCAAGGCTTCTCATGTGGAAACCCTTCTGGCTCCAAAGAGCGGCTGCCTGAAGGAAATCGATGCACTGAGGGTGGGAAAAGTGGCCGTCCTTCTGGGTGCCGGCAGATCGGTAAAAGGGGGGAAGATCGATCCCTGTGCCGGGGTTCTCCTCACCCGCAAGGTTGGTGAAAGCATCGGGGAGGGAGAGGTGCTGGCCTATCTCCATGGAAACGGGAAAGATACCCTTAGCGTCTCCCGCAAAGAGCTCTCCAATGCATTTCTCATCGTCGATGAGCAGGTCGAAGCGCCGGCGATGATTCACGGCGTCGTTCCGCCTTTTCCCAGTTAATAAATTAATAAATAGCGGGGATAATATTTTCAGGAGGGATTTTGAAAATGATGAGATTCCAGACAAAAATCTTTCACCTGAAAACAGCCTTTTTCTTGATGCTCATGCTGGGGGCCATAGCCTTTCCCCCGGCCAATATTGCCGGCGCCCAGGAATTTGCCCTGCAATCAAAAGCGGCTTTGTTAATGGAAAGCTCCACAGGAGAAATCATTTTTTCCCAAAACGAACAAGAAAAAGTTTTCCCCGCCAGCGTGACGAAGATAATGACTATTCTTCTAGCCCTCGAAGCCCTGGAGCGAGGGGAGATCACACTGCAGGATCAGGTCCCTGTTACGGAAACAGCGGCGGGGTTTGGCGGCTCGACAATTTTTTTGAGCGCGGGGGATGTCGTGGATGTAGAATCGCTGTTAATCGGCATTGCCGTTGGTTCCGGGAACGATGCAGCCGTAGCCATGGCTGAATATCTTGCCGGCAGTATGGAAGGTTTTGTGGAGCAGATGAACCGGCGGGCCAAAGAATTGGGCATGAAAAATACGCATTTTGTCAACCCCACAGGCCTACACGATGAAAGTCACTATACGACGGCTTATGATACAGCCCTCATGACCAGAGAACTGCTCACCTATCCGCTTTTCTTCCGCTGGAGCACCGTCTGGATGAACGAAAATTTTCTGGAGGGAAAAATTAAAAGCGGTAAAGTCTATCTCAGCAATACGAACAGACTGGTGCGCTATTATCATGGCTGCGATGGGGTCAAGACAGGATACACGGATGAATCCCTGCATAGCGCTGTGGCAACGGCAGTACGCAATGATGAGCGCTTCCTGGCCATCGTCTTTGGCGCCCCTACCAGCGATATTCGCTATCTAGAAGCCCGCCAGCTGTTGGATTATGGTTTTGCCAACTTTACCAGCATTCAGCTGGCCGAAAAGAATGAAAAGGTGGAAACGCTCCCCGTAGAAAAGGGGAATTTGCAGGAGGTAGGGGTTATCACTGCAGAAATAGTGAGCCTTTTAGCGGACAAGGGGGAAAAAATAGATTATACAACAGAGAAGACCCTCCCCAAAAGGCTAAAAGCCCCTTTGCAAAGAGGAGAAAAGGTGGGAAGCATGAAAATCGTCAGCGGCAGCAAAATATTAAAAGAGATAGATCTCCTTGCTTCAGAAAATGTGGAAAAGGCCTCTTTTGCCGGTCTTTTTCAGCGGTATCTAGATCTGTGGGTGCATTTTGGACGTTAAAAAAGTTTTTTCCAGCCCTGCCGGGCTTTATTTTTTTTGCAGGAAATTACTTTTAAATGCAGAATTATTTTCCAGTAGCGGCAAGGGAGGAGATGTGTTTTGCAGGTACAACTGCTGAGGAGAAAGGAAAAGCTGATCATCAGGCTGAGGGGTGAGCTCGATCACCACAGCGCCCAGATTTTTCGCGGTGCAGTGGAAAAAGAACTGGTAAAGGACAGGGTTCAGGATCTCATCCTCAATATGAAAAACCTCACGTTTATGGATAGTTCCGGGATTGGCGCTATTTTGGGCAGGTATAAGCAGGTAAAAGCCAGAGGGGGAAAGACGATCATCTGCGGCGCTAGTCCGCACATTGAAAAAATATTGCAAATGGGAGGTATATTAAAAATTATTCCCCTTGTCGAGAATGAAAGCACTGCCCTCGAAACGTAAAATTTTACCAACGGCAAACAGGAAAAGGAGGTGCAAGCTGGCATTTAAAGGCCAGTGGAACAGATGGATTATATGCTTTTAGAGATACCGGCCAGATCGGAAAATGAAAGTTTTGTCCGGGTCGTCGTGGCTGCTTTTGCAGCACGGCTGGATCCCACGCTGGAGGAATTAAACGAGTTGAAAACTGCCGTTTCTGAAGCTGTAACAAACTGTATTCTGCATGCCTACGAGGATACGGACAGTATCATCGCTGTGAAGATAACTGCAGAAAATAATACCCTAATAGTGGAGGTTGCCGATCGGGGGAAAGGTATAGAGAATATTGCCAGGGCCAGGGAACCCCTCTACACCGATAAACCGGAACTGGAACGTTCGGGAATGGGTTTTACGATCATGGAAAATTTTATGGATGGCCTCAAGGTGCAATCCCGAAAAGGCGAGGGAACGATCATCACCATGAGCAAAAATATTGGCAGAACTGCCGGCCATAATCATTAAAGGGGAAAGACGAAATGCCAGATGTAAGGAACCGACAGCTCAGGGATAAATTGTTTCTCAGGAATAAAAATGGCGATCTGCAGGCCAGGGATGAGCTTTTTTCCCTGAATCTGCCTTTGGTTCATTCCATGGTCAACAGGGTTTCCCAGGGAAGGGAAGATTTCGATGATCTCTTCCAGGAAGGCTGCCTGGGCCTTTTGAAGGCCCTGCAGGGATTCGATCCAGAAAAAGGGACAGCCTTTTCCACCTATGCAGCCTTTTTCATACTCGGTGAAATGCGGGCTTATTTGCGCAAAAACGGGCATCTGGCAAAGGTATCCCGCTCGTATTATCAACACTACACCCAACTGTTGAAAACGCAAAAAAAGATGGAACAGGAACTGCAAAGGGCCCCCCGCCTGGAAGAACTTGCCGAAAGGATGGGGATGGAAAGGGAAGAAATAGTCTGGTTGATGGAGCTTCAGCACCCACCCGTTCAATTAGACGAAGAATCACTGGGGCAAAGCTATCAGGAGCTGGAGGAGGAGACGATCCTTACCACAAAAGATATCGACAGCACCCTCTTTCTCAAGGAACAGCTGACAAGTCTCCCCCAGCGGGAAAGGCAGATCATCGTCTTTCGCTATATCCTGGGCAAAAGCCAGGCAGAGGTGGCACAAATTTTGCACCTTTCCCAGTCCCACATTTCGCGCCTGGAGCGGGAAACATTGGCAAAACTGCAGCACTTATCCCTGGATAGTTAGGAAGGAAAGCAATGGACAAGGATTACTATCAGGTACTGGGCCTGAGCAAGGAAGCAACCCAGGGGCAGATCAAAAATGCTTACCGCAAACTGGCCTTTCAATACCATCCCGATAGAAACAAAGAAGACCGGGAAGCAGCGGAAAAAATGAAAAAAATCAACGAGGCCTATGCGGTGCTTTCCGATCAAACCAAGAGGAAAAAGTACGACGCTTATCAGGATAGTTACGGCTCTTTTGCTTCCCAGAAGTATCGGGAAACTTATTCGGAAGAGGATATTTTCCATGGCTCAGATATTAACCAAATCCTGGAGGAAATGTCCAGAATATTTGGTTTTAGAAACTTTGAGGAAATCTTTCGGGATTTTTATGGTTCCAGGTCGCAAACATTTGTTTTCCGCCGGCCCGGCGCTTTGGGCAGAGGTTATATCTTTTCTTCCGGCGGGATATTCAACAATTTACTAAGACGCGGGCTGGAAAGGTCTTTCGGCATAAGATACGAGGAAAGGGGCAGAGATCTCTATGATCTGCTCTTTTTGAGTCCGCAGCAGGCCCAGCAGGGGGGAAGAGTGGAATACACCGGGCAAAAATGGAAGGAATACCGCAAGGTAGCCGTTAATATACCCCCAAAGATTAAAAATGGACAGAAAATACGGTTAAGGGGCATAGGCGGAAAGGGAAAGGGGGGCGGCGAAGCGGGGGATCTTTACCTGGAGGTGGTTATAAGGGCTCCGCTGCTGCAGAAAATAAAAAAATGGCTTGGAAAGCCTTTTTCCTAGGGAACAACCCCCAAACAATCCGGGGGTTTTTCTATTTACCGGACGCTGATTAAATTACAAAAATGAGGGATACTACCAACAGGAAAAACATCATGCTGCAATGGCAAAATTGAGGGGAAATAATTGCAGAAAAGTACTCGCTCTCTCCTTATCTTCTTGCTTATCACCCTTCTCCTGTTGGCCATGTTTACCTTTCTGCTCAGTTACTCCTGGTCTCCAAGGGAAGAGGAAGCACCCAGGCGTTCCCGGCCAGTGATCAGCAGCTGTTGCCCCGGAATACCGACAGGGCTGCGAATAGAACTTTAAAAAAGTGGCAAGCTAAACACGTTTACACCAACCATTAAAATTAGAAAGGCGGGTTATTAAGGATGCAAGTGGCTAAAATAATTGAGTTGATCGGCGAATCGAACACCGGATGGGAGGATGCCATTAGAAACGCCGTAAGGAACGCTTCCACGACAGTTGATCATATCACGGGGGTCGAGGTATTAAACCTGACGGCAAACGTGCAAAATGGCGAAGTTGTCGAGTATAAGGCCAATGTTAAAATGGCCTTTGGGGTAAGGGAAGACAGATAGGGTGTAATTGTTAACAGCGGCCGCGGGGGCAGGCCTTTATCCATCGGTTGTCAGCAACCGCCACACCCCCGCGGTTTATAGATTAGCATAATAGGGGTGAAGAAAAATGTCCCGGGATGAGCCCAAACAAAATGAGGGTTTACTAGTGGAAAAGAAATGGCTGAACGAATGGAACAAGCAAAAGAAACCCCGCCCCCCCCTGGGCAAAAATATTATCAGTGCTTTTCTGATCGGGGGAGCGGTATGCCTTTTTGGGCAGTTGATTTTAGATCTCTTTATCAGCCTGGGAGTGCCGAAGGAGCAGGCTGGAAACCCAACTGTGGCTACAATCATTTTTATCGCCGCTGTTTTGACGGGACTGGGCGTTTTTGACAGGATGGCCAGAGTAGCCGGGGCGGGGCTGGCCGTGCCGGTGACCGGATTTGCCAATTCCGTTGCCTCTATGGCTATCGAATTCAAGCGGGAAGGACTGGTTCTGGGAACGGGATCGAAGATGTTTGCCCTGGCCGGATCGGTGATCGTCTTCGGTGTGGTGACAGCATTTATCGTCGGGCTTATCTCCGCCCTATTGCCCTAGAAACCGGGCCGGCGCCCGCCACCAGTCTGGTTTTGCGATCCAAATGAAGTTTATGCAGTAAAATCATCAATAATAGAAACTGGCGACAAAAGGAGTACATATCTTGACCGATGTCCTGGCAGAAAAGGTTAGACCAGCAGGAAAAAAAATCGGCAATCAGAGCCTGATCTTGGGAAAGAAGGCCGTATTGGCTGCCCCGGCAACAGTTGCCGGCCCCAAGGAGTCCTCGGGTCCACTGGCCGAATATTTTGATCGTCTCTGTCAGGATAACCTCTGCGGGGAAAAAAGTTTTGAAAAGGCAGAGCGCCATATGCTGGAAGAAGCCTGCTTTTTAGCCCTGGGAAAGGCAGGCCTGGTCCCCGGGGATATCGATCTTTTCCTTGCCGGGGACCTGTTGAACCAGATTATTAGTTCTTCCTTTTGCGCCCGGAAACTTGCGCTGCCATTTTTCGGTATCTATGGCGCCTGCTCCTCCCTGGTG
>CAZAQM010000056.1:6764-10796 GCA_964487385.1 uncultured Dethiobacter sp. | reverse complement strand
AAGGCATGGCGATCCCGCCAGGTATTTTCTGCATGGAGTATTTCCCTGGGGATACCCGGGCATTCCCGGGGAACCGCCAAATTAAACAGCTGGTCGTGATCATAGCCCACGCCGCGGAGTTGGCCTTTGATGACAGCGCTGATAATGGAACGGGTATATTTGAGTTCAATCCTTTTCCCCGTCCCATAAGCTCCGCCGCTCCAGCCCGTATTGACCAGGTAAACTTCCGTTTGATGCCGGGCCACTTTTTCTTCCAGCATTCCGGCATAGACCCGCGGCGAAAGGGGCAGAAAAGGTGCCCCGAAGCAGGTGGAGAAAGCAGCCTGCGGCTCGGTAATGCCCCTTTCCGTACCAGCCAGTTTACTGGTATAGCCCTGCAGGAAATGATAGATGATTTGCTCGCCGGACAGTCTGGCCACTGGAGGCATCACGCCAAAAGCATCCGCAGTAAGGAAAATGATTACCCGGGGATGGCCGGCCACTCCCGGGATAACTGAACCGGAAATGTATTCCACCGGATACCCGGCCCGGGTATTTTCCGTAATGCTGCTATCGCCAAAGTCCGGCTCCGCGCTGATGGGATCGATGATCACATTTTCCACCACGCTGCCAAAGCGGATGGCCTCCCAGATCTGGGGCTCATGTTCCCGGGCAAGATTGATACATTTGGCATAGCAGCCGCCCTCAAGGTTAAAAATACCTTCTTCAGACCAACCATGTTCGTCATCACCGATCAAAAAACGCTCCGGATCCGTGGAGAGGGTGGTCTTGCCCGTTCCGGAAAGACCAAAAAAGAGCGCCACGTCGCCCTCTTTGCCCATATTGGCCGAGCAGTGCATGGAGAGAACGTTATTTCTTTGCGGCAGGAGATAGTTTAGCGCCGAGAAAACTGATTTCTTAATCTCGCCGGCATAGTGCGTCCCTCCAATTAATATCAGCCCCCGGGAAAAATCAATGACAACAAAAGCCTCGGAATTTGTTTTATCCGTTTCGGGGTCCGCCTGGAATTGCGGGGCGGCGATTACGGTCAGGCAGGGTTCGAACATCCTTAGCTGTGCGGGCTCCGCTTTCAGAAAAAGGTCTTGCACAAAAATATTCTGCCAGGCCAGTTCATTGATAAACCTGATCGGATAGCTATAACGGGGATCGGCACCGGCATAACCATCGAAAACAAAAAGCTCCCGGTTCTGCAGATAGGCCGTCAGGCGATCATATAGGTTTTGAAAGCTTTCCCTGCTCATGGACCGATTGATCTCGCCCCACCAGATCTCCCCGTTGGATGCCCCATCATCGACTATGTATTTATCGTTGGGGGAGCGGCCGGTATATTTACCGGTCCTGACGCTGAGGGCGCCGCGGGAGGTGAGAGTCCCCTCGCCCCGGGCCAGGGCCATCTCCACAAGCTTTGCCACGGGCAAATTGCGCCAGCCCCCAGAAATATCGGCAAGTTCCAGTTCCTTGATGCTGTTGATCCGGCTATTGCTCATTCATCTTCCCCCAAGTTAAATAGTGCCGCCAACCGCGGGGACGGAGGCTTTGGCTGGTTTGTTAACCCAGAGCCATCCTCCCCAGTCCGGAGCGGTTAGTTCGGTAATAGCTGATGCCCACAGCGGCAAAAATGTTGTTTTCAGGAAAATGTGGGCAGCTTCTCCATTCCATAATTCTTTCTTGTAATCTAATTCCGTTCTCCCGATCCAATTCCATTTCTCGGCCTCATAAAGTTAGCTATTACCTCTTCATAAAAAATTATTCGATGGGGAAAAAATTGGTATCCTGTGCTTTTACCACTGTCAAACAACACACCGATGCAAACCAGGAACCAGCCAAAGCCTCCGTCCCCGCGGTTGGTCGCTAAGTTTAGCTTTTCAAGATTCCATCGACGATTTCTTTTGTTGTGGCTATGAAGCTATTGATATCTTCATCGGCCATAGGCAATGACAAGGAAAGTTGCCCCCGGTGTACAGGAAAGAACCCGCGCGTAGCCATCTCCAGCGCAAAGGTATATATATGATCATTATTAGCGTAATTCCAGAAATCCCTGTGGGTTTTTATCTCCCTTCCGTTTTTGTCCGTAAATGCATAGCCGAGGAAAGAAAAGTCTCCATATATAATGAATGGATAATTTTTCGCATCAGCCCATGTGTTTAGCTCAACCTTTATTCGTTTGGCTAGGTTGTTCAAACGATCAAAGGCTGCTTCATCCATAACTTCCAAACAAGCTATCCCCGCAACTGCAGCAAGGTTGTGGCCATGGTGCGTACCAGAAATAGAAACCTGGCCGTTTTCACACATCTCGAAATATTTGGCCTGCCCTCCTACTGCACCAAGAGGAAGGCCTCCCCCAATAATCTTTCCCATCACAGTAAGATCCGGCTTTATTCCATACACACCTTGCAATCCATGATAACCTGCTCGCAGGGTAATCGTCTCATCAAAAATTAATATGATACCAAGCTCTTCTGTGAGAGAACGCATGCCGCTAACAAATTCCTTATCGAGCACGACAACCCCCCCGGCCCCTGATTGCAGTTCCATAAACACACATGCTACATCCCGGGCATTTTCCTTCAGGATCTTTTCACATGAGCTGAGATCGTTTTGCGGTAAAATTATCGTGTTTTCCATGATGTAGGAAGGAATACCCGCAGAATCGGCAAGGGGGGCCGGATTGCCGGAGGGGCCGGGGTACCTATCCGGAGAGGGGTGAGTTGATATACAAAAATCGTCTATAAAACCTTGATAGCCACCTTCAAATTTGGCAATTTTATTTTTTCCTGTATGTGCCCTTGCTATTCTCGCTGCACTCAGGCAGGATTCGCTAGCCGAACACGAGAATTTTACCTTTTCAACCGATTCAATGCGCTCGCAAATAATTCCGGCCAATCTATTTTCGTATTTCATGGGATTTCCAAAGGAATACCCTTGGGGGATGGCCTCTATAAGGGCGTTTGTAACCTTTGGATGATTGTGTCCCAGGATATTGACAGTATAATTATTATTTAAATCAAGTAAGCGATGCCCATCAATAGTGTAAATATATTGGCCCTCGCCGTGATCAACGAAAATTGCATGAGGTCCATAATTGAAAGTTTTTCTACTATAGGCACCAGGAATTTTTTCTTCGCACTTATTTGTAAATTCCTTGGAAATCTTGAATGTTTCTGAAAATTTTGCCAGACTATTTTCAAATGTTATTTTTGTAACCATCTACTTTTCCTCCCAGGTTAATACTTGAATTCCCCAATGTTTCACTTTGTTTATTTGATCACATTTCTAAATATTAAGTTAACAATGAAACGCTAAAAATAATGACCACCACCCTATTTAATAGTTTGTCAAGCTATGCCAGGAGCCAAAAAGATACCTTTCCTCTGCAAATACATTAGCTGCAGCATTTAAGATTGCCTGTTGATTTTCAAACGATATTTTTCAAAAGCATTCAACATGATCAGATCACCCTAATTACATGGCCTATGCACCAGCAATTGAACAATTAGCAGTTATATTTTGAAGTAGAGGATATTGAACAGTGGAATGCAAAGCTTAGATCTATTGATGGCATTAAATTTATTCGCGATGCGAAGGAACATCCATGGGGACAGAGGTCTATGCGCTTTTTTAGCATAAAACAACGGAACCAGCCAAAGCCTCCGTCCCCACGGCTGGCCCGCAGGGGGCCAGCTGACCAGCCAAAGCCTCCGTCCCCGTGGTTGGTCGCTATCCCAGGACTACCGCTGTGCCGGAGGCGGTGACCATCAGCATATTGCCGCCCTGTCCAAGAACCTCGTAATCGATATCCACGCCCACCACTGCATTGGCGCCCAGTTTTTGGGCTCTTTGCTCCATTTCCCTCAGCGCCGCCTCCCGGGCCTCGATCAGTTCCCCCTCATAGGCCCCTGATCGCCCCCCAAAGAAATTTCTAAGCCCGGCGGCGATATCCTTGATAAAGTCCACGCCGGAAATGACTTCGCCGAAGACGATTCCTTTATAGGCAATGATTTTCCTGCCATCCACGCCCGGAGTCGTTGTTAC
>CAZAQM010000056.1:0-6664 GCA_964487385.1 uncultured Dethiobacter sp. | reverse complement strand
GCTTTGCCCTTTACTTTGAGGGAGCCTCGCCGGAACGGACCGCCCTTTTGCTGCTGATGTTTGCCTCCTTTACGGCATGGGGCCTTGTCAGGCCGCGGCTGAAAAAAGGCGACGCCTTTTGGTATGCGCTGGATGCCGCCCTGATATTCCTCCTGGAATACCAGTCCAAGTTTCTGGTAAACTACTTTTTTCATATACTGTACTTTTCCGCCATCGTAGAGGCAGGGATAAGTCTGGAAAGAAAAAGGGGAAATATCGCGGCGGCCATACTATCGGCAGCCGCATTGCTAAAATTCATCTATGCCCTGGTGGGCTTTGGAGCCGGCGCGTCAATCCTTTCGCAGTTTATTTTCAGCCTCTTTGCGCTGGCCTTTCTGATAACCCTGATTAATTTCGGCAAGCTGCAGCAGGAAGAAAGGGAGAAAAGCCGGCGCCTTTACCGGGAGCTGATAGAGGCCTATCAGCGGCTGGAGGAGCTTTCCGCCCAAAAGGAAAAAGCAGCAGTGCTGGAGGAGAGAAACCGGATTGCCGGGGAGATGCACGATTCCCTGGGGCACCGGCTTACCTCGCTCATCATGCAGATGGAGATCGGCAAGGAATATCTGCAGAGGGAGCCGGAGAAAACCGGCCAGTATCTGGACCGGTGTGCCGCCAGCGCCCGTGAAGCCCTTACCGATACCCGGAAAGCACTGAGAGCCCTCGGCGGTCTGGAAAGCAGGGGAATAAGCCGGGCAAGTGGGAAGAATAATTACAACAACGGAATAGATGGTGTTGTGCCCGGCACAGAAAACAATGTGGCTGCGGACAACAAGGGCAGGGATGCGGCAGGCGGCAATCCGGAGGCAACGGAAAGTATCACGGATATGATCGAAGCGTTCAGCAATAATACCGGAATAAAGATAAACTGCAAGCTGCCCGGAGAGGGGCTGGCCCCGCAGGAAAATATCGTCCTCTACAGGGTTATACAGGAATGCATTACCAACGCCGCCCGCCATGGGAAAGCGACGCGGATAGAGGTGGAAGCGGGCCGGGATGCCGGCTTTATATGGTTTCGCATTGCGGACAACGGCCTAGGCGGCAATTTTACCGAAGGGTTTGGACTGGGCAGCATGCGCAGAAGGCTGGAGGAAATGGGCGGAAACCTCGAAATCGATTCCGGACAGGGCTTTAGCCTGACGGGGAGATTCAAAACAGTTAAGCAGAGGGGTTTTGATGGAAGGAAAAACAAATGATCAGAATAGGGATCATCGACGATCAGGAAATATTCAGGCAGGGCATGAAAATGATACTTTCCTCCCGGGAGGATATGGTGGTAGCCGGTGAGGGAGCCACCGGCCTGGAGGCCTACCGCCTCTGCGAGGAACACGCCCCGGATCTTCTGCTCATGGATATCAGAATGCCGGTTATGGATGGTGTGGAAGCCACGAGGAGAATAAAACGGGATTTCCCCGGTGTGCAGGTGATCATTCTTACCACCTTTGACGAAGACGAGTATATTTTCCAGGCTCTCAGATTCGGCGCGTCGGGTTATCTCTTAAAAGATGCCCCGCCCGGCAAAATAATCGAAGCGATAAGAGAGGTCCGGGAGGGCGGAGCCCTCATGCAGCCGAACATTGCCGCCAGGGTGGTGGAAAAGTTCCGCAGCATGAGCCGGGAAACCGAAGAAGAGATCGATCCGCGAATTGGGTCCCTTACCGCCAGGGAAAAGGAGATCGTGCAGCTCATCGGCCAGGGCAAAAATAACCGCGAACTAGCCGGCGAGCTTTTCATTACCGAAGGCACCGTAAAAAACCATATCTCCAACATCCTTGTCAAGCTGGACCTCAGGGACAGAACCCAACTGGCCATCTTTGCGCTGAAAAACAAACTCCTTTGACCTCTTCCCCCCTTCCCCTATGACTTTCGTCACGTTCAAAAACGGAAAACCATGACATTTCGAATATACCATTCCTTCCTGATTGGATCTAAAATAAAGACAGCTACACCAAAGGAGGTTTTTTTATCATGCGAAAAAAGGCGGCGGCGCTGTTCATCATATCCCTGCTGCTCATGGCCTGGGCCCCCGGCTGCACCAGGAGCGATTATGAAACCTATATGGCCGCTTCGGAACGAACCGACAATGTGGCACGGGGCAAGTCGGAGATGAAAATGGGCATAAAACTAAAGTTTAACAAGGAAGGTCTTTCCGGGGAGACCTTGGAGGGCCTGGGAATGTTCGAGGATTTGGCTTTTGAACTGAGGAGCGAATTCGACAGGGACAGAGAAGAAAACCTGAGCAGGATATTTGCACAAGCAAAGGATACCGGACTCGATGCCAAGATATACACCAGGGGCGGCCTGGTCTACGTCATAACGCCGCTGATACCAAAAATACTGGTCATAAAGGGCGAAGGGCTTATCGACACGGATTGGGCAGCGGGAAACAGGGAAAAGATGCCTGTTCCTTCCGCGGAAAGCCTCGTGGATATAGAAAAAATATGGAAGTCTCTTTACAGCGATGATAACGTTTCCGCCCTGGAAAAAATAGTGCTGGACACCCCTGAGGGCAGCGTCAAGGCCACGAAATATATGGCAAATGTTACCGACGAACAGCTAAAGCCCGCCCTAAAAAAAACGATGGAGATCCTGATGCAGGACCGTGCCTTTATGGAGGGCATGGAGGGAATAATGCGTACTGCCATGGAAAAATTTGCGCACGGTGAAAATGTTCAAGATGGCGCGGGCAGCCAACCAGACGAGGATAATTTTTTTCCGCAGGGCTTCTCCTTTGAAGAGGCCATGCGGGCCAATATGCAAGCCATGGAAAACGCCACAGTAAAAACCTTTAGCCAGACTGCCTTTATCGACAGGGATAACTATATCATCGAAGAAAGGCTTAGTATGGATATTCTTTTTCATTTCACCGAAGCGGGGGCGCCCCGTTCCTACAGCATGGAAATGACCATTAAAAACTGGGATCTGAACAGGGCCCAGGAAATATATTTCCCGGAGGTTACTGCCGAAAACAGCATCACGCTGGATGAATTAGAGGATGAATACCCGGGCGGGCTGAATTTGTTTAGGAGGGAAGCCGACTGATGCTCATCAAAGCCAAAGGCATAAAGAAACATTTTAAAAAGATCAGGGCAGTGGACGGCATTGATCTGGAGGTCAGGCAGGGCGAAATACTGGGGATACTTGGCCCCAACGGTGCCGGCAAATCCACGGCCATATCAATAATCTCATCGCTTATTAAGCCGGACGGGGGTGACGTCTTTTTCCGGGAGGAAAGCATTCTCAAAAACCCCGCGGCGATGAGAAAAGCTATGGGCATTGTCCCCCAGGAGGTGGCCCTCTACCCTGACCTTTCGGCGGCGGAGAATCTGAAGTTCTTTGGCAGGCTATACGGCCTGCGGGGAGAAATGCTGAAGACGAGAATACAGGAGGTGCTGGAGCTCCTCGAACTAAACGGGAGAGCTAAGGATGCGGTGAAGAACTACTCCGGCGGCATGAAAAGAAGGGTCAATATCGGAGCTGCCCTCTTGCATCACCCGGAAGTTCTCATCATGGATGAGCCCACCGTGGGTATCGATCCGCAATCCCGCAACCACATACTGGACACCGTGAAGGAGCTGAATAAAAAAGGCATGACCATTCTCTACACCAGCCATTACATGGAGGAGGCCGAGCACCTTTGTGACAGGATCTACATCATGGACCACGGCAAGGTGATCGCCTCGGGCAGCAAAGATGAGCTCCAAAACCTCATGGGCGGCGACGATATTGTCTCGCTGCGCACCAACCGGGCAGATGAGGGCTTCCTCAAAGGGCTGAGGGGCAACCTGAAGGTAAAAAACGCCGAGCAAAAAGACGGCAGCATCATCCTCATGGTGCAAAAAGACAGCGATATACTTTCCGATATTTTTGAGGCAGCCTCCGCCAGGGGCGTACGGCTTAAGTCGCTGGATGTAAAGACCCCGACCTTGGAGGATGTCTTCCTCTATCTCACCGGCCGCGGGCTAAGGGATTGAGAGGGGAGGAAAAGATGCTTCCAGCCATGATTTGGAAGGATTTATTGGTAACCTTAAAGGACAAAAAATCCTTGATCATAACTATTTGCATGCCGGCCATACTTACCACCATACTTGGCTTTGCTTTTCAAGGTTTGATGAGCGGCGGCTCCTTCGTTGACCAGGCGGAGATTGCCGTGGTGAGCCTGGGCAGCCGGGAGCAGGATATGGAAAGGATAACAGGGCTGCTGGAGAGCCCCAGCCTGGAGGGAAGGCTTAGCGAAGGGCAAAAAAAAGACCTGCTGGAACTTCTCGGCGGGATGGATTTTGAAAGGATCCTTTATGAGGATCTCCTCGGCAGCCCCGGGGTGGAGAAATTTATACACTATGAAAAGATGGAGTTTGAAAAAGCCGGAGCTCTGTTGGAAAAGGGCAAACTGGCAGCAGTGGTGGTGCTCCCCGAGGGGTTTACCTACAACACCTTTCTGAACCTGGCACTCCCTTTCAGGAACCCCATAACCATCGAAGTAATTAAACACCCTGACCATAGCATCAAAGGCGAAATGGTCTCCGGAATAATAAAGGGCTTTTCCGATGCACTCTCCGCGGGCATCATTGCCAAACAGGTCCTCCTGGAGGCGGCCATTGAAAACAATGCGGGCGATAAGGCTATGGAAGAAATAGAAGATCTGATCAGCGGTATGTATAATGTTGGTGTAAGGGATATCCGCACCGATGAGCTGACGGTGGAGGGCAAACGGCCGGTATCTTCTTTTCAATACTACGCGGTGGGCATGGCGGTGATGTTTATACTCTATGTGGCCGCCGACGGGGCCCAGTATTCCATCGACGAGGTAAACAACGGCACCTACCGGCGGCTGATCATGGCCGGGGCCGGGCGGCTGCGTTTCTTTGCCTCCAGGTTTGCGGCTACCACCCTTTTTGTACTCATACAGCTTGCCGTTCTTATATCGTACAGCAAACTTGTCTTTAAGACCGACTGGGGAAGTTCTGCTGGGACGGCGCTCCTCTCTGTCTTTCTGGCGGTGGCGGTGGGAGGCCTCTCAGTGCTTCTCGCAGCCATAAACCTGAGGCTGAAAAACAGCAAGGCCTCCACCGTATTTCAGGCGGTTGTGATCCAGATCTTCGCCCTTTTGGGAGGCAGCTTCTTCCCGGTAGCCGGAATCCCGGTTATGCGCAGGCTGGGAAGCCTGACAGTAAACGGTGCGGCCATGTCGGGCTACCTTAAGCTGATGATGGGATACGGATTAGAAGAATTAACCGGCACGCTTGTTGCTCTTTCAGGGATAGCCCTGGCGCTGTTTATAGCGGGAACATTTGTGGCGGCTGCGGCGAAGGAGGTCTAGATATGCTGACAATAATCTATGGAAGGCTCTTAAACTTTAAGCGCAACTGGATGCCCTACGCCTTGATGATCGTGCTCCCCCTTGTGCTGATGTTTGTCTTCGGAGCGATGGTGGGCGGCGAAGTATCGGGGGTGGCCCTGCCCATCACCGATCTGGACCGATCGGAGCATTCGTCGGCGCTGGTGGAAGAATTAAAAAGACTGGGCGCCTATAACATAAACCTTACCGATGCAGATAGTTTAAAGGAAATGATTATGGAGAACAGAGCAGAAGCCGGGCTGATTATCCCGCCAGGCTTTGGAAAGGGCATTTTAAAGGGGGAAACCCCGCAGTTTGACCTTTTTATTACCCGGGAAACCCAAACCGGTTATTCGCTGCACGGGGTCCTTACCGTAGCGGTGCAAAGGCTGGCCTACAATACCGCCATTGTGGACGGAACGGTGGCGGCGCTGGAAAAACATCTCACCGGCCTTGACAGCGGAGAAAAAGGCAAGCTGAAAGAAAGGGTCCGGAACCTGGTAGCCGAAGAATGGAAAGAGAGCCTGCCTGTAAAAGTGACGGGCAGCACCATGAAAAGCGGCGGCAAAGACCAGGGGATTTCTTTCAATATGTATACTCAGACTTCCATAGGCTTCACCATTGCCTTTTCCATGTTCAGCATTATATTTGCGGTGGGTGAGATGCTGGAAGAAAAGCGCACAGGGGTGTGGGACAGGATTAACATCTCTCCGGTTTCCAGGTTTAAGGTGTTGACCGGAGGGCTGATCTGCGCCTTTGTCATGGGTATGATCAACATGACAGTTATGATGGTTATAGGGGATCTGGCGCTGGGGGTGAACTGGCTGGGGCATATTGGCGGCGTATTAGTCATACTCGCAGCCTTTAGCTTCTGTATGACTTCCTTCGGGCTGCTGCTGTCCTTTGGCATCAAAACAAGCCAGCAGCTTCAGGTAATTGCCCCGGTAGTGCTGGTCAGCTCCGCCATGCTGGGCGGCTGCTACTGGCCCCTGGAAATTGTCAGCTCCCGGGCCATGCATCTCGTAGCAAAAGCGATCCCCGCCGGTTGGGCCATGGAGGCCCTCAAAGGAATGATCGTTTACAACAGGGGCCCTGAAGCGGCATATCTCCCGGCGGCGGTGCTGCTGCTCATGGGGATTGTTTTCCTCGGCACAGCGGCGCAATTGGGGGAACGGCCTTAAAAACAGGGCCGGCGCCGCGGGGTTAAAAAAATTTATAACGGAAGCCCGGACCGTTTAACTTACATTCAACAACACAAATATTTCCAAATGGAACAATTAAAATAGCTAT
>CAZAQM010000055.1:8601-10897 GCA_964487385.1 uncultured Dethiobacter sp. | reverse complement strand
CGGCTTCCCAAAAATTTATCGGTACGTCCACGTCTTTTCCGCAATGAGGGCAAACCGCCTGATAACCCGGCACATCCATGGCATTGATTCTTTGATACAAATCCTGCAAATAAGCCAGGTCCATGGTGTACAGATTTTCAATCACTTTAGTATCCACCGCAGGCAGGCTGCCTAATTTGATCACCACCCGAGCCAAAAGGATAATCGTCAGATAACTGGGGTTCTGCTGCACCCGGGGATCCCTCATGGGGAGGATTTCATCGGCAGCCGTTGCCAGGCGCATCACGCCTTCCCGGTGCAGCGTGCCGGAGTGGTCCACAAAACCCCGGGGTAACTGGAATGTATATTCGGTCTGAAATGCCATCTTGTATCTCCTTTCCTGCCGAAAATAAAAAACTACATCCGGTCAGGGGGAGGTTATTCCCTGTCCGGAAATAACCTCCCCTGCCGGTAAGCGGTTCCCTAGGAAACCCTCGTCATGCCTTCGTGGGCGATTTCCAGCATTTCAATGGCAACTTCCGAAGAAGTGGCGTTGAAATCCGGTGCCGTGTATTTCATGGGCCAGGCATTGATGACCTGCCAGGAGGCGGCGGCCTCCCCTGCTTCATCCAGGGCGGTAATGGTGATGGTCTTTCTGTCTACAGGACCTTCTACGCCGGTGATGATCCATTCATAGAGGACCACGGAATCGGTTAAGCCTTGTTTTAGGGTGATATTGCCGTATTTTTTCAAGCCGGGCAGCTTCATGGGGGTTTGGACCATGTCACCCTCTCTGTATTCGATCACATCGATACTGGCATCAAACCCGGAAACTTCGGAAAATCCCCCAGCTTCTATGCCGTCGATTTCTACTCTGAATCTATATTTACCATGTGGATAACCAGCCATTTTTTATACGCTCCTTCCCTTCGTAAATTACTAGCCTGTATTATTCCCCTGCTCCGCTTGTCTTCTGGGTGATTCTGAAGATCACGAACTCCGCAGGTTTCACAGGCGCAACGCCGATTACGCAGATCAACCTGCCATTGTCGATGTCATCCTGGGACATGGTGGTTTTTCCCACATCCACAAAAAACGCTTCGCTGGAGGCTGACCCGGCCAAAGACCCCAAGCGCCACATGCCGGTCAAAAAGACATCGATGGTCCGTTTCACCCGCACCCACAGCATTTCGTCGTTAGGTTCGAACACGACCCAGTTGGTATTGGCTTTAATGGATTCTTCGATAAAGATGAAAAGGCGGCGTACGTTGATATACTTCCAACTCGGATCGCTGGTCGCCGTTCTGGCTCCCCAAACCCGAATCCCCTGTCCGGAAAAAGCCCGAATCAGGTTCACCCCTTTGGGATTCAAAATGTCCTGCTCGCCTTTGTTGTACTGGCAGTCCAGTCCGACGCAGGCACGCACCACTTCGTTGGCCGGCGCTTTGTGAACCCCTCTCATATTGTCGCTGCGGGCGTAAATACCCAGCATGGAGCCGGAAGGAGGGATCATGATGTTTTTCTTATCCAGGGGATCAAAAACTTCCAGCCAGGGATGGTACAAAGCTGCATAATGGGAATCGAAAATATCCCGATGGTTAATGACGTCGTTCACCTTTTTGGTTTCCCGGGGAATATCCAGCACCGCAAAACGGCTGGCAAGATTTTCGCAATGGGCTACCAGCATCAGTTGGACATTGGGGTCCGTAATGCCGGGAACCGCCATCAGGGATACAGCGTCGTTGTCGACAAAAGCTTGTATGCCTGTCCGTTTGCCGGGGCCGTTGTCCACGCCGACAAAATCAGCGGCGGAAAGACTGGCCACAGTACCGTTGCTGCCGCCGGCCAGACTGACGGCCAGCACCGCTTTGCCTTCCCCGGCGAGTTGGTCAAAGGGTCCTTGCAGCTCTTCCCCGCTGCCTATGTACCTGGCCTCCACCAAATCCGATTTGGCTAATTTTTTGTCAATATAGTTAGCAGCCAGAATGTTAAAGGAAATATTCTCATACATTTCCACAAGATCGTCATACTTGACCTCCACATTGATCTCACAAGTGGAAATCACTTTGACGGGCAAAAGATTTTTGTCCACCACATCCCCTTGAAATTCCGCCTGAAATTCGATCAGGTTATCCTGACTTTTGACCACTTTATTATAAATGGTCGCGGTCTTGTCGTTGAAGGCAACCATATCACCCGCATTAAAGCCGACAGAATTTTTTACCCGGTACTTTTTGTTTCCCAGGTCCTCCAAAATCTGCGTCTTGGCTTTGCTTGCCGGGCTCACAATAATCTGGATATTGTTGCCCCACAAGCC
>CAZAQM010000055.1:0-8591 GCA_964487385.1 uncultured Dethiobacter sp. | reverse complement strand
GTTCTTGGCTGTGAACTGCAAAATGGCCTGATCATCGGCTGCAGGTGCTTCTCCCGCCGCCTTTCCAGCGTCTGCAGGAGCAACCCGGGCTACAAAGCACCTCGATCCGCCATTGATAAAGAAGTGTTCCACGGCATAGGCCAAAAAACGATATTCCCCGAACTCGCTGTCAGACAGGTAGTCGCCGTACTTTCTCTTGAAGTCGGCAAAATTGGTAACCAACTGTGGTACGCCTTCGCAAGGGCCCCTTTCCGCCAAACCGATGAAACCCGCCGTACTGGTGCCCACCCCTTCCATCGGTTTTCCACCCGATTCAAATTCTTCCACATAGACACCTGGTGATAAATATTCAGCCATATTGTCCCAGTTTCCGGGCTATGCCGAAAACTGGATGCCCCCTTTCCTGTTAATTGATCGACTATCCGTTTTTTTAGCCCTTTGTAACCATTAAAACACCAGGTTATGAACATTTCTCTGAACAAAGGTCTAAACATTTTGCTATTTTTATAAAAATACCCATTTTCTTTTATTTTTCGTCATCCTCATTTTTGCTGTCTTCATCTGCCTCATCTTCATCTTCGTTTTTATCCTCCTCCGCCAGCCCTTCGGGTTCTGCCTTTGCGAAGCGCACAAAATCCCGGTCTGCCCCAAAGCCTTTGCGGGCTTCTTCCAAAAGAGCCGTCAGCTTTCCGTAAAGCATGCGCTGCTGCTCTTCTTTATCTGCCACCACAGCGGTTAAAAACTGAATCCGCTGGTGGATGGCCTGCGCTTCTTTTTGGTGGGGATTGCCGGCCAATTCCCCGAACTTTGCCCGCAAATATGCCAGTTTCTCTCTTTCTTCTTTCACGCTGAGAAAAGGCAAGATGCTTTCGGCAACTTTCAGTTCCTTTTTCTCCGGTAACTGCTTCAACCTGGCCATCAGGTAAGAAGGTCCCCGGTCCCCTTTGGCCCGGAAGCTGAAAGCGCTTTCCTCCTGCCGCTCTGAATTCTCATTGATTTGAAAACCAATCAGCGCGGGTAATTTTTTTGCGGTTTGTCCATCCAGGCATTTGCTTTCCGGCGGCAAAGCGTGGATCTCCTTGCCATATTGCCGTGTAGTGACCAAAACCAGTTCTTTCTTCTTATTCCAACCGGCGGACAAAGAACCATAGGCATTGGACAAGTCCCATATTTTTTGTGGTTCATCCCCACGTCGTCTTTCTTCTTCCGAACTCCGGTAGCCTGTAATTTCCTCCCGCCCGTCACTTTTTTTTTCCCGTAAAGCACCGTCGGAGGAGCGCCACTCCGGAAACCTTTCCCGATAGGTGGGTTCCCAAACCATATTGCCACTCCCCTTTATTATTTCACCTGAATTGGATAATTGCTTCAAAAATACATATAATATTCCCCAAATTCCTCCTGAGAAAGCATCTTGCCGCTTTTAGCCAGTTCGTTGCGTAAAGAAAGGAGGATCTCCGCCATGGTAACGGCTTTTCCCCGCGCCGCCGCCACAAACGCCGCATTCACGGCAATATTTTTTATGTTGCTGCCGGAAAGCTCAAAACGGCAGGCCAGATACTCCCAGTTAATATCCTCCCCCAAAGGAGCGGCTGCCGGAAAAGCGGCGCGCCACAACTTCTGCCGGTACTGCCGGTTGGGGAAGGGAAACTCTATAATAAATTTAATCCGCCGTTTAAAGGCCTCGTCAAAATTTTGCAGCAAATTAGTAGCCAGAACACAAACACCTTCGTATTCTTCTATTTCCTGCAGCATAAAGGCAGCCTCCATATTGCTGTATTTATCATTGGCTTCTTTTACTTCCGTCCGTTTGTTAAACAGCACGTCCGCCTCATCAAAGAAAAGCACAGCCTGTCCTTTGGCCGCTTCCCGGAAAATCTCGCGCAGGTTTTTCTCCGTTTCGCCGATGTATTTGCTCACCACACCGGCCAGGTCTGCTTTATAAAGCTCCCGTCCCAACTCCCCGGCCACCACCTGAGCGCCCATGGTTTTCCCCGTGCCCGGCGGCCCGGAAAACAACAGGGAAAGCCCCCGGCCATAGGGCAGTTTCGCCCCAAACCCCCACTCCTTGTAAACCACCCGTTTATAGAGGTCCTGGTCGCAAGCCAGGCGCAACAAATCCTTGGAGGCAGGGGGCAAAATCAAATCTTCCCAGGTGAACACCGCCGGCACTTTCCTGGCTTTGCTTCCTGCCAACTCATGCTTAATCTGACGATAACAGCTTTCATACAGACAGGTTTCCTCTATCTTGTCCAGCCCCTGCCACAAAGCGGTATTCTCGCTTTGCTTAAGGGCCTCTTTGATTTGTCCCGGCGTCAGAACGAATTTAGCGGCAATTTCCCCAAGGCGGACCTGAGGCGCCAGAGGGTAGGGTGCGGCTAGGGTTTGCCATAAATACTGCCTGCGGGCTTCGTCAGGCACGGCCAGGGAAACGGGAACAAAGCAGCCCGAAAAACCATCACCGGGCAAAGACCACTCCCCCCGGGCCGTCCCAAAGACCAGGTTGGACAGATTCAGTGCCTGCGCCAAATATGAAATCACCAAATCCGCTCCCGCAGAACCCTGTTCCAGAAGAACCTCCAATCCGTCAAAGCACAAAACGCTTTGCCGGATAATGCTTTCCCTGCCTAGCTCCGCCAGCAAACTTGCGGAAAGCGCTCCCTGGGCCAGTATTTTTCTCATATGCACAAAGAGAACGGCCTGATGCAAGGTCCGGCAAAAGCCGGTGATCTGCCGTTTTTTCCCTACTCCCGCCGGCCCGGTCAGAAAGAAGGCCACCCCTTTTGGGCTCGCACCCGCCCTCCGTTCCATAAAGCGTGCCATATTCCGAATCAGGCTATCCTCCTCTTCCTTCCCGGCCACCCCGGGTTCCGGCTCCCATAAAGAAGAAAAAACAGCCAGCCCGGCATTCTCCAACTGCCCCTCCAGGACAAAGTTGCGGATGCGGCGGTCCAGTTTCCAGGAAGCAGTCCAGGGGTTATCTTCTTCCTGTTCCAGGCCGCTAAAGAAAAAGCGCCGCAAAGAGCCGTCTGCGCTCCAATAAGCCCGGTAACGGAGCCAGGCATCTTCTTTCCGGTCATACAAACGGACGGCAAGCTCCGGCGATAAATACCACCGGCCCGGCGCCTGATGTTGTTCGGCAAAGAAGGTCCCAAAGCGGGTATCCAATTCCGGCAGCAAAGCCAGCCGGACGGTGTGGCGTTCAAAATCCGTCAGCCGGAAAACGGCAAAAAGATATTCCAAGGGGAGAAATACCTGGTCAGCCAAACTGTTCCGGCTCTTCTCTTCCATTACTCCGGCCCAGGCGACGGCTTCTTTCTCCCGGCCGGCCGCGATCAACTCTCCCCAACAAAGCAAGTCCCGCAGGTATGCCGCAGATGAGCCGTATACCGCCGCTGACTTATATTTCGCCGCTGACTGTTGTTCTCTCATAATGCCGTCACCTTCTTTCTCAAAGAACCTTCCTCAAGACAATTACGGTAGGCGATGGTGACTTCTTCAGCCGGCTCCAGATCCAGGTCTTCTTTCAGAACCCGTACCATCTGATCATAATAGCTTTTGGCCCGTTTAATTTCTCCCAAGGCGCCAAAACATTCCAGGATCAGGAGATAAAGGTCCTCGCCATAGGGATCGACGGCAATGGCCCGGTCCAAACAGGCCACCGCCTCCTCAAATTTTCCTTCTTTGATCGCCCGTCTGGCCACCACGCGGCACATCCTCAAAAACATTTTTTCATAATATGCCTGCCGGCCTACACAAAAATTACCGGCCGCAGCACCCAAATAGCTCCCTTTGTAAGATTTCAGAAAATCTTTGCGGCTAGATAGCAGCACATTGTCTCCCTGCTCCAATAGCTGGCAAAGTTGGTCCATTTCCGCCCGATCGGAATGGACCAGCTCCATTTTCATGGCATAACGCTTATTCTGGTATTCAATGAGATCTTCCATCCGGTACGCGGCCAGGGTTTTCCGGATGCTGTACAAGGTGGTGTGGAGCAGCGCCGTGGCGCTTTTATTATCCGCTTCCGGCCAAAGCTGCAAAAGGAGCATCTCTTTATCCACGGGTTGTCCCTGCAGATGAAACAAATAGGCAAAAAGGGCCTGGGCTTTTTTCGTCCGCCACTTGATTTCATCCCCTTGGTCAGATAGAAACACCCGGAAATCGCCGAAACAAGACACCATCACTTTTCCCATGCAGCCTCCGTCTGTTTTCCGCCCTAAAAGCTTCAAAAGATCCCGCTTTTTCTCTGCTGATAATAATCCCCGGTCCAACTGGTTCTCTGCCCGGTAATCCTCCAGCCGTTTGAGCAGAACGACCGCCTCTTCCCCCCGGCCTTCCCGCTGCAAAACAAGGGCCAGCACCAGCCGGGCACAGGCGGTAAAGGGGGTCTCCCATTCCTTCCCTTCCAGGCATGTGCCAGCAAACTTTTTGGCTTGATCCCAAGCTCCGGTCTGGTAAAAAAGGCTTGCCAAAAAAACCAGCGCCATCTCCCGGACCAAAGGGACCGTGTTTTTTTCTTCCTTTGTAATACGGCAGGCGACTTCCTCCAAAGAGTCTTCCAGGGGATTGAACAAGATGATCTCCTGGGCCAGCTGCACGGCCTTCACAAAAATATGGCTTTCCCGGAAGGTGGAAACATACCGCTCTGCCATATGAACGCTTCTTTCCGCTTCCTGGATGAGGCTCCTCTTTTCCTGGGCGGACGCGCCTTCCCTTTGGGACATAATGAAGCTGATACAGGCCTGGATCAAATACACCAACCACATATCCTCTCCTTTGTAGCCCTGGGTTTTCTGTTCCAATTCTTCTTTGATGGTTTCCCGGGCTTTTTCCTCTTGCCCGGTAAAAAGATACATTAAGGCGACATAGGCTTCCACAGAAAAGGCATCCTCCGCCTCCCGCGCAAAGCCTTTCCACTCCAGCAAAATGCTGTAAAGTTTCAGGCCCTTTTGGTATTTTCCCAGATAAAAATACACAATCACGGAAAAGCGGATAAAATATCCTTCCGCCTTCTGATTGCCTTCCCGCCTGGCGTTCAGGATCATCTCGCTGCAAATCGCCAGTACCTCCCGGTAACGGCCCAGGAAAATAAAATTATAGAGCCGTTCCCCCACCACCATGTACCACCAGTTGCCGTAACGGGCATGGAGCCGGGGCAGCACCTCTTCGATTAACCGGCAGCTTTCTTCCAAAGACACCTGGTGCCTGGCGATCCTGGCTTTTTCTACCATACAACGGATATAGCCCCATTCATCCATAGAAGACACAAACAGAGCCAAAGCCCGGTCCAAACAGGCTTGTGCTTTCTGGATCTGCCCGGTCCGGTAACAATGGCTGCCTGCCAAAAGCAGGTTTTTTGCTGTCATGGGCACAGGCGCCTGCTCCAGCTCGTCCAGCCAGCGCGTCAGCGTGGTCAGTTTTCCCTGGTCCAGCAGTTCTTTGCCGACGGCTTCCAGGGCATATTGCATCAGGTCCCAGTTGCCTCCGGCCAAAGCGTATTCCACCGCCTGCTCCTTATTGCTGGTATGGAGGTAAAACGCTGCCGCTTGGTCTAGAATTTCCTGCCGGGTTTCCGGCCTGAGCTGGGTCGTCAAAAAATCCTTGAACAGGGAATGATAACGGAATACACCCTCCGACTGTCCCACTCTAATCACAAAAAGGTTTTCCCTTTCCAGATAATCAAAAATACTTTGGGCGTTGTCGATCTGTAAAACAACGTTGCACACTTCGCTGCTCAAAAACTCCAAAGGGGACGTTTTTATCAAAAATATCTGAATTTCGTAAGGGAGCTTCTTAAAAATTTCATGCATGAAATAAATATTGACTGCCGATTTGGCATAAATCGCCTCCAGTTTAATTTCTCCGGACCACCGGCGTTTCTGTTTCAAATACAGGTTGGCAAACATCACGCCCGCCGGCCAGCCTTCGGCTTTCTCCCAGATCGCCCCGGCCAGGCTCAGGTGATCCCCTTCCCCCAAAAACCGCTCCAGCAGCGCCTGCACTTCTTCCTCGGCAAAGCACAAGTCCTTTTGCGTAATGATATCCGCCATACCCTGTAAAAAGTAACGGAAATAAAAAGGCGGAATACCCCCTTTGGTGGCGAGAATGACGCGGATCTTTTCCGGCGTGCCGGTTAAAATCAACTGGATAATCCGGTAGATTTCCTCATTGCCAACAGTTTGAAAGTCGTCTAAAATCAAAACCACGTCGTGGGCCGACAAACGCACAGCTTCGGCCAACTGGGCCACAAAATCATGCACCATGGTCTTTGCAGCTTCTTTTTTCTGCAGCAGCGACGCATAAGCGTCCAGGTCAAAATCAAAGCCCGGAACGCTTTTCTTTAAAGAAGCGCTGATATACTGCATGAATACCGCGATATCATTGTCCGTATCGCTGAGATGGTACCAGGCACACCTTTCCGGCGTTTTCTGGGCATAATGGGTCAGGAGGATCGTTTTCCCATATCCCACGGTGGCATGAAGGACCAGCAGTTTCTTCTGCCGGTCATGCAAACGTTTTACAAGCCCCTCCCGGAAGAGAAAATTGGGAGAGGTCAGGCACGGCTTTTGTATTTTAGCGTCCACTAAATTGCGTTTCATCTTGATACCTCATCACGAAAAGATAAAGCATTTTACACGGCCCCTTCCCTAATACCGCATGATGAACGTCATCTTGTCCGCCGTCAGGAGTATGGGCATCATGCCGGAACGATACATTTTTGCAACGAGGAATCCTTACCTGGAGCCGGGCGGCAGGGGAAGCGGCGTTGACGCCGCCCTGCCACCCGGAACTTTGCCCGGTGAGGGGTTCGGGTACCTCTTTCTAAACGCTGCCTGTCTATGCACACTGTAATGGGACATTAGGGCGATAGGACTTGTTCCCATATCTTTCTCCATTACTTCCCGCAGGTTCTCCCTGGTGATTTCCTCCACTTTGTTTTTTTCCTGCAGGGCCGCAAAATGTGCCTGCACTTTTTCCAGACGCCCGCAGGCTGCTTCAATCTGCGGCGGAGTTAAAAGGCCGGTCAGGGCCTGCTCCACATTCTGCCGGGAAACTGCCATCACTTTCGCCAGGATTTCCGGCGGAACAAAAGGAAAGGCCTGCGAAAGTATAGGACGAACCTGATCCCTTCTGCCCTCGGCACGTTCTTCCACATCCGTTTCCGTCCCAAAGGACGTATCATTATCAATGGCGTTAAGTTTGGGGCCACCCTCGGCCGCAGCATCGATCATAAAATTTCCTTCATGGCGATCCACATGGCCGGCTACCAGGTCTAATACTGACATTTTGAAAAGCTGCAAGGCAAGTCTCGGATCGCCGATGTCAAGGGTTTGCTTGGGACCTTTTGCTTGGGTCTTCTCCAAATCCTGCAGCATTGTTTTCAGCCCCTGCTGGCTAAGTGTCTTGTTTTTTAAATATTGCTCTTCCGTTATTTCACCGGACATCAGCTTCTCTTCCAGATGATCCAGATACACCCGGGTATCGGCGATCCGTTCCATCAATTTGGCAACATCCCTGTCAAAAGTTTCCCGGGACCAGTTCCGGGCTGCTTCCGCCCATTCCTCGCCGGTGTAGTATTCATATTCCGCAGCGTTAGTCCCCTGGGCAAGATCCATCAAAGAGGATGTCTCGCCCTCTCCGGACCTGGCAAGCTGGGTATTCACCGCGACATCAAAGCCAAAAAGTTTGTTGAGGCGGGAATAGGCCACGTCCCTTTGGGCTGTGTTGACATCCCTGATGGCCCTTCCGGCCACTCGGCTTCCATAGCGGATTTCTTCCGGTTCATATCCCATCCGCTCCTGCAGTACGATTACACCCATATTTCTCTCCCCTCCAGACTCATCAACCCGGCTCCACTCATGGGCCTTGCCCCCTTTAAAGACCCTGGCCGCTCCCTGGAAATCGTCCCGGTATACCGCATTGATAGCGCCGGCGCCCAGCGAGCGGGCCGTCCTGCTGTCAAAATGGTACATTTCCATACGCGGCAGGATCTCGGCGTAAGTCTTGCCGGCAACCTGTCTTAAGGCCTCGGGGTTGCTCTGTTTGGCCGTGATCATATCATCATAGATTTTATTCAGGTAGCCTTTCTGGGTCTGGGCAATCATCGCCAGGTTGGCGCAGTCATCAGCCAGGACGCTTAAACGGACGCCGGCCGCCTCATTCGGCATAATGGCTCTTTCGCTCACTTTTTGGGCTTTTTTACGAAGCGTTTGAGACTTTTCCGCAAGTGTGGTAATCAGATGCTCATGGGCAGTCATAATCCGGGCGTTCACAAGGCCCATTTTCGTGATAAAATCAGAACTGTCACCGCCCGGTAGCGGATTTTCCTTAATGGTCTGCTCATACCTTCCCACCAGCTTAATCAAATCCTTGGCTTCGCTCATTGTTGCCGTTTCCCCTTGAAAAGCAAAACGCTGCAGGAGTTTTTCCCTGGTCAGCAGCTCTTTATCCCCCACTTGTCCCCCGCTCAGCGATCGGCCGAGCAAAACATCGGCCGGCTGGGACTGTGGTTGGGCCTGGGGCTGAACTACAGGCTGCGCTCCAGGTTGGGGAGGCTCAGGCAGTCTTCCGGTTGCCCGGGCCGGAACCTGGGG
>CAZAQM010000054.1:2093-11095 GCA_964487385.1 uncultured Dethiobacter sp. | reverse complement strand
AAGAACTGGCAGAACTACAATCCAGCATGCAAAAAACGATTATTTTTATTACGCATGATCTCGATGAGGCACTCAAACTGGGCGATCGTATTGCCATCATGAAGGATGGACAGATCGTTCAGCTCGGCACTTCGGAAGAAATACTGACCAATCCCTCCAACGGGTACGTGGCAAACTTTGTTAATGATGTAGACCGCTCCCGGGTGTTAAAGGCGGAAAATATCATGATCCGCCCTAGCGCTCTTGTCAAAGTAACCGATGGGCCGCGGCTTGCTTTGCGCAAGATGAAAAAAGAAGAGCTCTCCAGTATTTTTGTGGTCGGGGAGGGACGAACGCTGGAAGGTATCGTTTCTGTTGACCGGGCTGTTGAGGCTGTGGATAAGCAAGAAAAAGATCTGAAAAATATTGTCGACGAAGATATACCGGTTACCTCACCTGATGTCACCCTGTTGGATTTAATTCCCATGGCAGTTACAGCCAGGGTGCCCATAGCCGTTATCGATGACAACAGAAAATTGTTGGGCATTATTGTCCGCGTATCAGTCCTGTCAGGTTTAATTGCCAAGGGAGATGATAATAATGATGTATCGAATTCCGATTAATGAATGGGCAGATTTTATCGTGATGTTTTTACGCAGTAATTTTCGTCCTGTTTTCCGCTGGTTTAGCGGATATATAGAAGGTTTTGTTACTAATCTTGAAGCCCTGCTAGTGTTTATTCCTGTTGTATTATTTATTGCTCTGATCGCGGCGCTGGCCTGGAAATTTTCCGGACGCGGCCTGGCCCTTTTTACCATAGCAGGACTTTTACTCCTGCTTAGTATGAGGCTGTGGGAACAAACGATGTGTACTTTGGCACTAGTCCTTACTGCGACGTTTATATCCCTGTTAATAGGGATACCACTGGGCATTTTGGCATCGCGAAGCGATTTGTCCTGGCGTGTGCTGCGCCCTGTTTTGGATTTTATGCAGACCATGCCCATTTTTGTTTATCTTTTACCTGCGGTGATGTTTTTTAGTATCGGCCTTGTTCCCGCTGTGATCGCCACGATTGTTTTCGCTATGCCTCCAGCTATCCGTTTAACAAACCTGGGTATCCGTCAGGTTCCCCAGGAGGTGATGGAGGCAGCAATAGCATTTGGCTCCACACCGATGCAGATCCTAAAGAAAGTACAGCTACCACTGGCACTGCCATCAATTATGGCCGGCGTAAACCAGTGCATTATGCTTTCCCTATCCATGGTAGTAATATCCGCTATGATTGGCGCTCAAGGTTTGGGCGGAGTCGTTTACCGCGCCCTTACACGGGTGGATATTGGTTCGGGTTTTGAAGGGGGGTTGGGAGTCGTCATTATTGCTATAATTCTGGACCGTATTACCCAGTCTTTAGGCAGAAAACCAGCCGGCGGAGGGCAAAGCTAAAAAAGAGGAGGTTTTTTATATGTTAGAGAAAAGCAGGAAAGCAGCAATAGTGGTATTGATAGTGTTATTTAGTTTGGGGTTAATGCTTGCGGGTTGTACCCCTGCGGAAGAAGAGCCTTCGGGCGACCCGGGTGAAATTGGCGAAACCACTGAAAAAGATACAATTAAGATAGGTTATGTGATGTGGGCCTGCGCCGAAGCTTCCACTCATATAGCTCAGGCAGTGGTTATGGATTACCTGGGATATGATGCCGAAGCGATTGTCTTGGAAGCAGGAGGCATGTTTTCGGGGATTGCCGATGGAGACCTGGATTTTCAAACAACCGCATGGCTTCCTGTTACACATAAGGAGTATATGGACACTTTTGGCGACCAGGTTGTTGACTATGGTACCCTTTATAAGGAAGCCCGTATCGGGCTTGTGGTTCCCTCTTATGTAGAGATCAATTCCATTGAAGAGTTAAACGATCATGCAGACAATTTTGGCGGACGCATTACAGGTATCGACGGCGGAGCAGGTATCATGATGGCTTCTGAGAGAGCGATCGACGAATATGGTCTTGAACTGGAATTGCTGGAGAGCAGCGATATGGTCATGACTGCGGCACTGGCCGACGCTATTTTGGAAAACGAGTGGATCGTCGTTACCGGTTGGACGCCCCACTGGAAATTTGCCCGCTTTGATCTCAAATTCCTGGAGGATCCTGCTAAAGTTTACGGGGATGTGGAGAACATTCACGTTATTGCGCGCCAGGGCCTCGATGAAGACGCGCCGGAGGTAGTCCGTTTTTTAGAAAACTTCTTCCTAGAACCGGATCAGCTGGGTGCGGTTATCGGGGCTATCGCCGATGGGGAAAAACCTCTCGAAGCGGCACGGCAGTGGATAGCAGATAATGAGGATATCGTGAAGAACTGGCTTCAGTAAATACTTTCAAATTAATGCCAAAGGATTCAATTGTTTTTGCCGTAGCCTGCTCCCAAGCTGCGGCAAAAATTGTTCTTACGGGGGATATTTTTATGATATACTTAGAAGTGTTGTTCCACAGCAAAAATGAACAAGACGCCAAATTTTTCCCCAGGGCGAAAAATCACAAGTACAAATAGTTGCTGATCTTACACGAACATTTTGCAAATAGGGTTTATGCAGTAGAAACAAGGTGTAATTAATCTGGCGAAGGGATGTAAGTGAATGAAGACATTGGACCCGCAGGCGAAAGCATTCCTGGACTTTTTGGATTCTATCAGAGATATTCCCGTCTATTTGCAATCACCGGAAAAGAACCGCATCGGCAGCAGGTATCTCATAAAAAAAGCAGGACTGCCCCCTCAACAGGTGGCCGGGATCAGAGAGTTGGAGATACCCGTGGCAGGTGGCAAAATTGGCTTGCGCATCTATTCGCCGCAGGGCGCCGGCCCCTTTCCCATCCTGATCTTTTTTCATGGCGGTGGTTGGGTCATGGGCGATCTGGATGCTGTTGACTCGCCTCTGCGCGCTGTTACCAATGCATCTGGGTGCCTGGTCGTCTCCGCAGCTTACCGCCTGGCACCCGAGCATAAATTTCCTGTGCCCCTGGAGGATTGTTATACAGCAACCCGCTGGGTGGCCGAGAATGCCCATACATTTAATGGGGATGGGCAAAGGATTGCCGTTGGCGGGGAAAGTGCCGGGGGCAATCTGGCGGCCTGCACGTCATTGATGGCCCGTGATCGCGGCCTGCCCTCCCTGAGTTATCAGGTATTGCTTTACCCGGCTACGGATTTTTCCAGGGATTATCTGTCCCAGCATAAATATGACGGCTTTTTTTTAACGCGGGAGGATATGCAGTATTTTGAAAACAATTATTTAGCCAGGGAGAAAGACAGGAATAATGTTTATCTTTCTCCGATGCTGGCGGAAGATCTATCCGGCTTGCCCCCGGCTTTGGTAGTTACGGCGGGTTATGATCCCCTGCACGACGAGGGGGAGGCCTTTGCCAAACGCTTGGAGGAAGCGGGCGTGGGCGTGGATTATCACTGTTTCGAAGATATGATTCACGCCTTTTTGCTTTTTGGCGGAATGCTCGAAAAAGCAAACAAGGAATTAGTGGAACTAATTGCCGGATCGCTGAAGAAAACCTTTGCCGGGTAATATTTCCAGGTAGGGAAATTTGAAAGAAAACCTTTCTGCAAAGGAGGGGCGGTTGTTTCCTTCTGCTTTATACACAAGTTGTATGCGGCGGACACGCCTGCCCAGGCGATTTAAAAAGCGGATAAAGGATTGGGTGGCCTTTTCAGAGAGGATGCTTAACCCTTCCGTATTAATGACCAGATGGAAGCAATGCTGCGGAAGAAGATCCCGAATATAGCGATTCAGCTTTTTCATTGTTAACCGATCCAAAAAACCGCGCAGAGTGAGATAAAAAGTTCCATTGTTTTCTGATATATATATTTTAAGGTGCTCGGCGTTCTCCACTTTAGCGGAGCCGCCGCCTTTTACCTGCAGCCGGCGGTAAAAAAGCGGTACTGCCCGATCGCTGCTTTTTTGGAAACGGCTGAGGGTCTGTTCATACCAGCGATTTTGCTTCTCAAAACGCCGGACTAGGAGCCAGCCCACACCACGGTAAATAACGGAACCCCAGCCCGTCAAAAGGGTATTTTGGAAGGCGTGCCGCAGGGAATAAAACCGCCTGTAAGCTTTAACGGTTTCCTCCTGCAGTTCTTCAGGGGACATTTTTGCCGGCTGGAAGACGGCATGATGCCCATCGTAAAGCTCCCAGTCCTTTGTTAAAAGACGTCCCTCTTCTTCCAGTTTTTCATAAAACGGCGTTCCCGGCAGGGGGGTCAGCATCATAAACTGGACGCTGTCGATCCTCGTTTCCAGGGCAAAATCCACTGTTTCCCGAATGGTCTGCACTGTATCCTCGTCGCTGCCAAAAACGAACATGCCGTGCACTCTGATGCCGTAATCATGAAAGCGGCGAATGGACCTGCGGATATCATCCACGCTTTGTTTCTTGTTATAGGCCTTCAGGGTGGCCGGGTTGATGGATTCAAGGCCGATATAAACGATTTTTGCTTCTGTGCGCCGCATCAGATCCAACAACTCATCATTTTGGGCCGCCTCCACGCGCACCTGTGCGCCCCACCCTTTAAGCTTAATTTTTTGGTCGAGCATTCCCTGCAGCAGTTCTTTGGTACGCCGGTAATTATCGGTAAAATTATCGTCGCAGAAAAAGATGTGTTTACCCTGGTAGAGAGCCAGTTCTTCCAAGACAAGCTCTGTCCTGCGGAAACGGTATTTGTGGCCGAACATGACGGTAACGCTGCAAAAAGAGCAATTATGCGGGCATCCCCTGGAGGTCATCACCGGTATGGATCCGGCAATTTTTTTATGGGTAAAGAGGCTGAGATCAGGGATGGGCAGATCGTTGATATCCACTGCTTCTGTTGGGCTGGGATTATGCACCGGGATGCCGCCTTTGAGGAAGGAGACCCCGGGAATATCGACGGGCAGCTCCCCTTTTTCCAAAGCACGGACAAGGGGCAGAAAACTATAATCTGCTTCCCCTCTGACTACATAATCCCCGTACTGCAGGGCTTCATCGGTCAAAAAGGTGGCGTGAATCCCCCCGATGATCACGGGGATACGGTGGGACCTGATAAAACTTGCCAGGCGGTATGCCTCCTGGCAAGTTGAGGTCGTCGTGGAAATGCCAATAAGGTCGGCATCTAAAATATCGGTCCAGGGCAGATCGGTGATCGCCTCAAGATAAATATGTACCTCATAACCGGCATTTTTTAACTGGGTGCCCAATAAGGGCAACCCCAGCCTGGGCATCCTGGCAGTGCTGAATACATGTTCTTTCCTGGTTTTAGGTTCGATCAGGACAATCTTTTTCACTGAAATGCTCCTTCCCGGAATACCAAAAAATTTGCTGTATCCGTGCTCGTTTTTATTATTATTCCTTAAAAGGCCAAAATTAAAACTAATAACCAAATATACTAGTTATATTTTGCATTTGCTTTCGAAATCCTTTATTTTTCCTTTGCTAAGACAGTTATTTATTTTTCTCGTTAATAAACTTGACAGTAAAATACGGCTATGAGATAATTTTTTTAAGAGGAGAATTCTTCTGCAATTTTTTTGAGGGGTTATTATTAGGCTTTATACACAGGCTTCCCAAACAAACGGTTGGTCAAGATTTTTTCATATTTTTGTTGCGATGTTCTCTTAACTTGTATATTGCAGGCTTTTCAGTGTTTTTGCCGCAATCTTACAAGTTTAAATATCAGCCCAGGTAGTACAAGCTGTTGGGCGGCGCGAAGGAGGTGAAAGAGGGTAAAGTTTTTTTCGAGGGGTTATCTATATAAAAAAAATTTATTCGTGCAAAATTTGGGAGGTTTAATTTATGACAGTTAAGAATTCCAGCTGTATGTTATGCGTCTGGGACTGTGGAATTAAAGCCACCGTCGAGGATGGAAAATTGGTTAAAACGGAAGGCATGCCCGAGCACCCGGTTAGCATGGGCTATATCTGCCCAAGGGGCGAAAATCTGGCTCATTATGTTTATTCCGACAGCCGCCTGCTTCATCCCTATCGCAGGAAAAGCAACGGCGGCCTGGAGAGGGTAACCTGGGATCAGGCCCTGGATATCTGCGCCGAGAATCTGACCAAAATAAAGGAAAAATATGGCTCCAAGGCTTTGGCTATCTTCTGTGGTTCTGTCGGTGTGGAAAATATTGAAGTAGCTGCTTTTGCCCAGCGTTTTAAGAGTGCTTACAATACGCCCAACCTTCTTTCTGTGGAGAATATCTGCTACCGCATGCGCATTCTGGCACGCCAGCTGACATTCGGCCGCTATACCGGGGAAGATTATAAGGATGCCGAATGCATTATCCTTTGGGGCCATAATCCCGACGGTTCGAGGAGAATGCTGGGGGATCTCATTCGCGAAAAAGTAGCCAACGAAAAAATGGAGCTCATCGTCATCGATCCCAAGAGAACCGAGCTGGCGAAATTGGGTCTTCATGTTCCCATTCGTCCCGGCACCGACGCGGCCCTGGGTTTGGCCATGATGAACGTGATCATCAACGAGGACCGCGTCGATAAGGAATTTGTGGAAGGATACACAAAAGGCTACCCCGAACTCGTGGAACATATCCAGCAGTTTACTCCCGAGTGGGCATCGCCGATAACGGGGATACCCGTTACGGAGATCAAAACCATCGCCAGAATTTTTGCCCAGTCCAATGCAGCTTGTATCATTCAGGGTATTAATACGCTGGACCAGCACCAGAACGGTTTCCAGAATTCCAGAATTCTTTCCCTGCTGCAAATCATCACTGGCAATATTGACAAGCCCGGAACCTGGGTGACAATTCCCTTCCTGCGCATGGCGGACCTGCGCCTTCCTATGGAGGAGAAGCCTATTGGCGCAGAAGATTATCCTATTTTCCACTCGGTCTGGGGCCGCGTTTCCCCTTACGGTATCGCCACCCTTTTCCCCAAGGCTGTCCTGGAGGGGACTCCCTACCCGATAAAAGCCAGTATTACCACGGCAGCCAACCCGTTGGTGACCTATCCCGATTCCGGCCTATATCGGAAAGCATTCAAGGCCCTGGATTTCCGTGTTTCCATCGACCCGTTCATTAACGAAACCGCCGAGATTTCCGATGTTCTGCTGCCGGCCTGCACTTTCCTGGAAAAAGACAGCCTTGGCTATGTTTACGGCGTGGTCAATAGTGAACCCTACGCCATGTTGCGCAAAAAAGTCATCGAGCCCTTGGGCGAGAGCAAGCCTGACTGGTGGATCTGGACGGAACTGGCCAAGCGCATGGGACTAGGCGAATTCTTCACCTGGAAATCCGATGAAGAAGTGTTTGACTACCTGCTGGAGCCCAGCGGCATCAAGGATAAACTGCAGGACGAAGTTGGCGTTTACTTTGCCGAAAAAGGGTATTACCAGTACAAGGAAAGACCGTTCCCCACGCCCAGTAAGAAGATCGAGATCTATTCCGATACGCTGAAGGAACAAGGCTATGATCCCCTGCCCGGTTATATGGAACCGGCCCAGAGCCCCGTCAGCACTCCCGATCTTTACAAGGAATATCCCATCACCCTGATCAGCGGCGCCAGGCAGGTTGAGTATGCCCACTCCCAGCAGCGCAATATACCGGCGCTGCGTGCCTTAAATCCCGAACCCCTGGCAGAGATGCATCCGGCCACCGCACAGCGCTATGGCCTCGTCGATGGTGAAATGGTGAGAATTTCTACCAAAGTTGGCAGCGTTACGATGCGCCTCAAGGCCAACGCCGATATGATGACGGGCGTTGTTTCCGTTCCTCATGGCTGGGGTATGGCCAATGTGAACGAGATAACAAATGTGGAAACCAGGGAGAAAATTACCGCTTATCCCGATTTTAAAGCTATTCTGGTCCGCGTGGAACCTGCCTCTTAAAACTCTTAAGGGGGATTACATTTGGGGCATGCCTTTTTAAAAGGTATGCCCCGAATCTTAACCCCAAAAGGTTCTCCCCGGGCTTGATTAGAAAATCTGTTAAAAGGGGCGAACGAGATGGAAACCGAAGAAAAGAGATACAGTTTAGTCGAGGCCATGGTTGTGCTGGCTCCCTATTTTAAACAGCTTCTTCCGGAGGAGAGTTCTCTGGCAGTGACCGATCAGGATGTGTTTTTAGATGATTTTTGTTCCGGGGAACTGACAAAATTAAAAAACAAAGGAAAGCCAATTCCGGAAAAAAGCGTCATCAAAAAAGCGCTGCAAACGGGAACTTTACAATCGGCCGTTTATCCCAGGGAGCTCTACGGATTTCCTTTCAGATCGGATTCTGTCCCCGTTAAAGATGATCAGGGCCACGTCGTGGGCGCTTTCGGCCGGGGCCTGGGGCTTTCCAATCAGGTGGCGCTGGTCGACGCCGCGCATTCCTTTGCCGCAACAAATGAGGAAATAGGTGCTTCTACAGAGGAGCTTTCAGCCTCGGCACAGGAACTCTCTGCCGGGATGGAGATGCTCAATACGCTGAAGACAGAGATGGAAAAGCAAGTCAATAAAACGGGGATAATGCTGGACTTCATCAAAAGAGTCGCAGAGAACTCCAATTTGTTGGGTCTTAATGCCGCCATCGAAGCTGCCAGGGTTGGAGAGGCTGGTCGGGGTTTCGAGGTTGTGGCCACGGAAATACGCAAGATGGCCGATAACAGCACAAAATCTGTCGAGGAAATCGAAGAGATTATCGGGACGATAAAGCAAAAAGTTGGGAGGATAAGCGAAGAAATACCCCGGCTTCTGGAGATATCCCAGCACCAGGCGGCGGCTACGGAGGAAATAGCCGCCTCCATCCAGGGACTGACGGAATACGTGGAAAAAATCGAAGATATCGCCCAAAAAGTCTAGGAGCTAAGGTAAATGTACGAGTTTTCTTTCTTTAGCTGTTTTTTTCCGCTGCAGCCCAAGGACCAGGGCGGTAGCGGCAGAAACGAGGCAAAGGATGGAGATCAGGGATCCATAGATTAGCGTGCTTCCGCTCAGATCGTAAGCGAGGCCGACAATCAGAGGCCCCCACAGAACGCCTGCGTTTTCGCA
>CAZAQM010000054.1:0-2083 GCA_964487385.1 uncultured Dethiobacter sp. | reverse complement strand
TTTCTGTTTGCACCAGGCGCGGGACGAGCGAGTAGACGGATACCGGTACAAGCCCTACCGCCAGACCGATCAGGGTTGCCCAAAAAAGATGGCCGGCTGTGGAGGTGTATAGCAAGATAAACAAGATGACAAGGGCTATATTCCCAAATAGTACATATTTTTCTTCCTTCCCCGTTTTGCCGATGAGCTGGCCAATTATTGGGGCAGTTACCAGTGAGCCCATCATTAAAAGACTTGCCAGGAAGCCTGCATAGGCATAGGAATGCCCCAGGTTATAGAAATAACCCGGCGCGAAGGTAATGGCGCCGGTTTTGGCAGCCATAAAGATCATAAAGGAAAGTCCTGCCAGCCAGATGCCCAGGTAGGAATTGGAGCCCCTCAGGCCTTCCGGGAAAAAGAAGCCGCGCAGGGAAAGGTATTCCTTATTTTCTTTTTCTTTTCCACTGCCGGGAATATTGGCAAACCCCTTATATCTCCAGTAAATGATCAGCAATATCAAACAACAAAAAGCAGAAAACAACACCGGCGCCCGCCAGCCCCACTGGGAAACGCTGCGGCTGAAAACATTGTGGGCGAAAATGGTTCCCAGTGGTACTCCCATATTAAATATGCCCATGGCAAAACCAAATTTATTGTTGTTCAGGAATCCCTGCGAAAGGGCCTGTGCCGCCACGATCACGATAACAGTGCTTCCTATTCCTGCAACAAACCTTCCTGCGGCAAGACCAGCAAAAGAAGAACTAATGCAAACGAACAAGGTACCTGCGAACATGAGAAACATGGAGATCGCCCCTACCTTTCCTGGACCGTAGTGATCGGCTATGGCTCCTCCGGGGAGTGAAATAAAAATTCCCGGAAGGGCGAAAAGGCTCATCAGAAGGCCCCCCTCCGCGTGGGTGAGGTCCAGGTTTTCGGTCAGTACGGTTAAAATCGGAGGTATTGATTGTAATACCATGCCGTAAACAAACATGGACAGAAATGTAATGATCAGAATTTTAGTATGATTGTTCATTTGGCGGTGTTCCTCTCTGGGATCTATTAGCATTATGGAACCATTTTATATGATAGGGTTAACTTAATAAAGGGTGCAGCAATATTTTTAACAGATAACCGGGATAATCATCCCGGTTTCTTTGTGCATATGATGCTACATCAGCCATTTGTTTAGCGGCAGCTGATATTTTGTTGCGGAATTTTTAGAGGAGGTCAATTTCCATGAAAGATAAAATAATTCCCCTGCATCTTCTGCCCACGGGAAGTTTTGGCAGGGTAAGGGAGCTAAGATTGCTGGGCAGCATGCGCCGGCGGCTGCTCGATCTGGGATTGATCAACGGGACCGTTGTGGAATCGCTGCGCAGAAGCCCCTTTGGAGATCCAACTGCCTATCAGATTCGGGGAGCTGTCATTGCCCTCCGCCAGGAAGAAGCCTCCCATATTTATGTGGAAAGAATCTGATGAGGGGGGCAATGCCCGATGGGAACTACATATCTATCAATGGGCTTGGATTCATTGGGCTTGAATTCACTGGGGGAGGTGGCAGGGAGCAAAAAAGATCTGCAGCGTAACATTGTCATTGCCCTGGCAGGAAACCCCAATACGGGAAAAAGCACGATTTTTAACCGTCTGACCGGGTTGAAACAACATACCGGCAACTGGCCGGGTAAGACGGTAACACTGGCCTGGGGAAATTATCGTTACAGGAGCCGCAGGCTGACTGTGGTGGATCTGCCCGGGACGTACTCGCTTTACGCAAACTCTGCAGAGGAGGAGGTGGCGCGCAATTTTATATGCTTTGGCCGCCCCGATGTGACGGTGGTCGTTTTGGATTCCACCTGCCTGGAAAGAAACTTAAATTTGGCCCTGCAAATACTGGAGATTACCCGCAACGTAGTGATCTGTCTCAATTTGTTAGATGAGGCAGGGAGGAAAAAAATTAATATTGATATAACGGGACTGGCAAATTTATTACAAGTTCCCGTAGTGGGGACCAACGCCAGAAATGGTGTTGGTCTCAGAGAACTGAAAAAGGCCATCTGCAGGGTGGCAAAGGATGATATCGCGGGGAACCCCCTAAAAATTAATT
>CAZAQM010000053.1:0-11201 GCA_964487385.1 uncultured Dethiobacter sp. | reverse complement strand
CTACTGCACGGACCGGAACTAGATGATCACGTCACTGTAGGTATGGGCGCCATTGTTATGGACAAGGTCAAGGTGGGAACCGGCAGCTGTATCGGGGCGGGTTCCCTGGTTACGACCGGGACGGTTATCCCCGAAGGGAGGCTCTTTGTAGGGGTTCCGGCGAAGGATCGGGGCAAAATAAACGGAGAAATGGAAAAATATTTGCAGTGGGGGACAAATGTCTATGTCGCGCTGCCCACCCGTTGTTTTAAAGGATTGGCGGCTATCGATTTAAAGGATGTGATCGAGAAGGAGGAGGCATAAAGTTATTTCAGGATTGGTATTGGTTTTGTCCGTTTTGGAGCGCCCTTTAAGGAGGGTGCTTTTTCTTTTGAGGGGCCATTTTTTTAGTTCTTTAAGAGGAAAGGGGTTTCAGGTTAAAGGTGAATAACGGTATTATGGCGAATTTATAAAGAGAAGCCA
Organism: uncultured Dethiobacter sp.; assembly: GCA_964487385.1. Lineage (GTDB taxonomy): Bacteria > Bacillota > Dethiobacteria > DTU022 > UBA8154 > DUNV01. The sequence goes on along the minus strand of CAZAQM010000053.1, from coordinate 10,739 downwards.
TCTTTTTCCATGATCATTCTGTCGCCTCGGGGTTATAATGGCAAAATATGTTGGGGTAAAGAAGTGGTTTTTATGGAAAATGAACAACAATATAGGACTGATTGCGGTGGTGGGGACCAGGAGCTGCAGGATCTCCGTTCCCGGCTGCGGGAAGTCGATGCTGCTTTCGAGAGCTGTCATACGGGAATTAGTATCGTCGACAGGTACGGCCGGGTGCTGCGTTCGAACCCTGCCATGCAGAACCTGCTGCAGCTTTCTGTCAATGAATATGTTGGACGGAAAATGTCCGATATGGTTGAGGAAGGTGTTTTCAATGTCAGCGTTTCAGAAAAAGTAATATCTTCCGGTGAACCGGTCAGCTTTTTGCAGGAAATCAAGACGGGCGCCAAGTGCCTGACTATTGGCATACCAGTTTTTGGCAGTGATGGAGAGCTGGAAATAGTGGTCGTGAGCAGCCACGATGTCACCGAGCTGTATCTTTTGCGGGAAAGGCTGAAGCAATCACAGAAGCTGGTTAACGGATACAAAGCCCAACTGGCCGATCTGATTCAGATGCAGAAAAAGGATGTCATTGCCAGGAGCAAAAAAATAAAGGACACTTTGGCATTGGCCCGCAGGTTGGCAAATGTGGATACCACTATCCTGATTTTAGGGGAATCGGGCGTGGGCAAAGAGATCGTGGCCAGGTTGCTGCACAAGGCCAACCAACGAAGATCCAAACAGGCCTTCATTACGATCAATTGCGGCGCAATCCCCAGGGATTTACTGGAGGCGGAGCTGTTCGGCTATGAGCATGGCGCTTTTACCGGGGCAGCCAAGGGGGGCAAGTCCGGGCTGTTCGAACTGGCCGATGGAGGCAGCATTCTTCTCGATGAGGTGGCCGAGTTGCCCCTTGATCTACAGGTGAAGCTGCTGCGTGTCCTGCAGGAAAAGGAATTCATCAGGGTTGGGGGTTCGAAAGTAATCAGGATGGATGTGCGCATCATTGCCTCGACGAACAGGGACCTGCTCGAACTCGTCAACAAGGGCCTTTTCCGCAAGGATCTTTACTACCGGCTTAATGTTGTGCCCCTGGAGGTCCCTCCGCTGCGTGCCAGAAAAGAGGATATCCTGCCCCTGGCAACCCACTACCTAAGGGAATTTAACCATAAATATGGGCAGGAAAAAATTTTATCTGCTGATCTGATCGATGTCATGGAAAGTTACCACTGGCCGGGCAACGTCCGGGAGCTGATGAACGTTCTGGAAAGAATGATCGTCACGACCGAAGGCAATATTTTGCAAGCGGGGGATTTCCCGGTGGGCAATAACCAGATGGTGATGAAAGCACGTTCGACGATAACCCAAAGCAATTACCCGGATCAGTGCCTAAAAGAGGAAAATCTGGGCATGATCCTCAAGGAAACGGAAAAGGCCGTCATCGCCGAAGTTCTTACGGGCAGCAGAACCACCGCCCTGGCTGCAAAACGCCTGGGAATCAGCCGTTCCACCCTGGCCCGCAAGATGCGCGGCTATGGCATAAAAAGGCGTTCAACAGAATAGGATCTGGGGGAAAATGAACGGGCCCAGCGGGCAGGGCGGGATCTATGGGTGCCAACAATAGGACAGTGTGTCAGGTTTGATATACATTTGTATCATAACTGAAACAGTGTTATCATCTAAGGCAGATGAAAGCTCTGTTCCGAATAACTTTTTATTTTTAAAAGAGTATATACTCTTTTAAAAATAGATTATTAGGCCAAAAGTGGGGATTATTTCAATATCGTGCATAAGGGGGATGAATATTTTTTGGCTGGGACTGAATATTCGTACACCGCAAACCTGGCACAGTTATTGCAGTGATTAAGGGTAAAGGCTTTCCAAGTACTTTCCGGGGCTTCGCGGGTAGGATTTGGGGGGCAGACAGAGCATCTATCACAGTATCGATCAGAGCATCGGGAAGGAGTGCAAAAAAATGGCTTTACTGCCGGAAATCAAGAAACATTATGGCAAGAACAAATTGTTGATCGGTGGGGAGTGGATTGAGTCCAAATCGACAGAGGTGTACGAGAACCCCAATCCGGCCACGGGCGAGATCATTTCTGAATACCCAACGGCTACCCCGGAGGAAGTACGGGCAGCAGTGGAGGCGGCACATCGCGCCTTCCAGACTTGGAGGAATCTCCCCATGCGGGAACGAGCTCGTTTGCTCTTCGATATGCGGGGTAAGTTTGAGGAGCATTACAGTACGCTCTGCCGCGTTCTTACCCAGGACCATGGCCGCACGATCGGCGAAGCAGAGGGTTCCGTGCGCAGGGTGATCGAAAACATCGAATCGGCATGTTCGGCCCTCTATGGCCTGGCCAAAGAAAACGAGCATATGATGCAGCTGGCTAACGGTATCGACCAGTACCTTACCTGGGAACCGCTGGGGGCTTTTTTAATTATCCCTCCCGGCAATATCCCCATGCATGCCTGGTCTTCCTTTGTACCCTATGCACTGGCAGCCGGTTGTACCGTCGTCGTCAGTCCCAGCAGGCAGGATCCCGTAGCTGGGGAATACATTTCCCGGGTAGCACAGGAAACCGGGTTTCCGCCCGGGGTTATTAATGTCGTGCATGGCGGGCGGAACGTTAATAAAATGATTTTAGAGCAGCCGGAAATCAAAGGGGTGGGCTTTATCGGTTCCAACCGCGTCGGTCATGAGCTTTTTGAGCTATGTGGCAGGTTAAGGAAGACTTCTTCGATCAACGGCAATGGCAAAAACCATGTCGTCATCATGCCCGACGCCGATCTGGAGCAGGGTACCGAGTGGCTCCTGAGGGCCTGCTTTGGCATGTCCGGGCAGCGCTGCCTCGGTGTGGATAATGTCGTGATCATAGGCGATATCTATGATAAACTAAAAGTAAGATTTAAAGAGGCAGCGGCGGCAATGAAACTGGGCTATGGCCTTAATGAGGAGACCGAGCTGGGCCCGATGACCACCCGGGCCGGCAAAGAAAAAGTAATCAAGTGGATTGACGACTCCTTGGCGGAAGGGGCCAGGATAGTTCTCGATGGGCGAAATCCCAAGGTGGAGAATTACCCCGGCGGTTTTTACCTCGGCCCGACCATTCTGGAGGATGTGCAGATCGATATGGCCATGGCTAAAGAAGAGGCTTTTGGTCCCGTTGCCTCCCTGATCAGAGGGGAAAGCCTGGAACAGGCTATTGAGTGGATCAATACCAAAACCAATCTGGGGCACTCAGCCTGTATTTTGACCACGAGCGGCCAGGTGGGGCGCAAGTTCGTGCGGGAGGTCAACGTGGGCAATGTGGGGGTTAACGTGGGTGTGGCCCAGCCCTACGCCTTCTTCCCCCTTGGTTCCCGCCGGGAATCCTTTGTGGGGACGGCAAAATCGAGGATGGCTTCCATGAAGATGTTTATGGATGAAAAAACTGTCTGCATGCGCTGGCTATAATTTTAAAATTATGCGAAAGGGGTCGATGCCAAAAGATTGGGAAAAAGGATGGCTTTTAGCCTGTTTTAGGCGTTTTTTTTGGGGGGGCAAAAGGTGTGTATTTTTTTAAAATGTCTAATTGCGTTTGTTTAAAACAATCTGCAAGGGGGTATTATCGTGAAGAACAGAAGGTTGCTGAAAAAAATTGCCGGCATCTGTTTGCTTTTGATGCTGATGCTGATGCTCGGGGCCTGTGCCCAGCAGGCGCCGCCGGCAAAAGCACCGGAGGCCGGCGAAGGCGAACAGGAAGAAACATCTGGTGGGCAGGAAACATTTGAGATAAAGTTCAGCACGTGGCACCCGCCGGCAGGCGAGGAATGCATGAACGTCTGGACTCCGATGCTGGATGAGCTGCAAAAAAGAAGTAATGGCCGCATAACTTATACAACCTATTATGGGGCGGCCCTGGGTGCCGGTCCCGAACATTACGATATCGTGCAGGATGGGCTTTCCGACATGGGTTATTACACGGCTACATGGACGCCGGACCGTTTTCCCCTCACTGATGTGCTTTCCATGCCGGTGAAGGTCCTGGGCAAGGACGTTGCCGTAGATGTGGGCAATGAAATGTATGAACGCATTTTGCACAGCGAATTTCCCGATGAAGTGAAGGTGCTCGAACTGAACGGCTGTGTGATGTCCTTTATCTGGACGAGGGGACCGGTTCGCACGCTGGAAGACCTGAAGGGGCTGAAGATCAGATCCCCCGGAGGCCTGCAAACCTATATGATCGAATCGCTTGGGGCAGAACCTGTCTTTATTCCCCTGGGCGATGTCTATCTTTCCATGGAGACCGGCGTTATTGACGGCATCGTTACCTGCCCCATGCTTTACAAGGCCTACAAATTGCATGAACTGGGGAAAAACGCCGTTGTGGCCACTTTTGGCTGCGTTTCCGAAGGCGTGATTATGAACAGGCACTTCTACGACAGCCTTCCGGCAGACCTGCAGGCTGCTGTGGAGGATGTAGCCCGCAATCCCTTCGCCCTTACCGGCGGGCTGACCGAGCCGGTTATCCAGGCCTGCATGGATTCCATGAAAGCGGAAGGCGTGGAGTTTTATGAGCTGCCCGCCCAGGAAGCGGAACGCTGGTATGGTAAATTCAGGGACGAGGTTGTTATGGAGTGGGTCAATAATATGGAGAAAAGAGGGCTTCCCGGCAAGGAGACACTGCTGACTTTCAAGGCGGTGCTCGACAAGCACGGCGTGGAATTTCCCGCATTTCCGGCGGAATGGGAAGCCGAAGTGGATCAATATAGGTAATAATAAAAATGATAGTTGGGTAGCGTGCGCCTCGATAGCTAAGGAAACGGTTTGACAGCACGTTAAAATAAATAGGGGTTTACTGAACAATCATCGCTTCCGGGGCTGATGCCTTGGAAGCCAGAAAATTGTGCCCGCGGATCAAACTGGCAGTTGCTCACTTGTTTAGTAAACCCCCGTTTTTTATAACGGATAGTCTGGAAAAGGGGTTGAGCAGTGCGCTTAGTGAAAGGAGAACTAGTAGATGGCACGTCTATCTCCCATCCAAAAAAAAATTCAGCGTCTAACTTATTGTGTATCGGCAGTGAGCATGTTCGTCCTCATTCCCATGATGCTGCTCACTGCGACAGATGTCGTCGCCCGCACCGTCTTCAATAAGCCTGTCTCGGGGGCGGTGGAAACATCTTCCTATATGATGGTTACGGTTATTCTTCTGGGTATAGCTTATACCCATCAGGTGGGGGGGCACCCTAACGTAAGTATTTTGGTTTCCCGGTTGCCTTTCCGCCTGGGCGCCTTCGTTGAGGTTATCGTCGCGTTGCTCTGCCTGGCTATTACGTTTATCATCGTTTGGCGGGGATGGGTCGTGGCCAGAAGCGATGTGGGAAGAATTGTATCCGATGTGCTCAGAATTCCTCAGTTTCCCTTCAGGATGCTGGTTCCTTTGGGCGGGGGGCTTCTTTTCCTGGAATTTTTGGTCGATCTGGTCAGTTCTGCTGAAAAGCTGTTCGGCAGGCATCAGCCTCATAAACTGAACGAGGAACGGAGGTGAAAAGATGGGCCCTATTACCACTGGTATTATTGGTACGATAGGCGTGTTTGTGCTGCTGGCCCTGGGGATGCCCATCGCCTTGGCCTTAATGCTGATCGGTTTTTGCGGGATTGCCTACCTTACTTCCCCCAATGCCGCCTTACCCGTCGTGGCCAGGACAGTTTACGAGGTATCCAGCAGCTATTCATATACGGTCATTCCGCTCTTTTTGATCATGGGAAGTTTTGCCAGTATAAGCGGTTCCATTGAGGATCTTTATGGCACGTTTGATAAATGGCTGCGCCGGCTTCCGGGAGGACTGGCAGCGGCAACCATTGCTGCCTGTGCGGGTTTTTCAGCTGTATCCGGTTCTTCTGTCGCTACGGCGGCGGCCATGTCCGGCATTGCCTATCCGGAAATGAGGAAATACAACTATTCGCCGAGGCTGGCCACGGGAACGATCGCCGGGGGCGGTACTTTGGGTTTTCTCATTCCGCCCAGCATTGGTTTTGTGGTTTTTGGTATGCTCACGGAACAATCCATCGGCAAACTGCTCATTGCCGGCATTATTCCCGGTCTTATTTTGGCCCTGACCTTTATTGCCCTGGTTGTGCTGCAGGTCAGGCGGAATCCCAGCCTGGCTCCCGCCAATCCGGAGGAGGTCAGCTGGAGGGAAAAGATTCTCTCGCTGAAAAACGTTTGGGAGATTCTCGTCGTTTTTCTGATCGTCATGGGGGGTATCTATCTGGGCTGGTTCACCCCTTCCGAGGCAGGTGCGGCAGGGGCCACCCTGCTCCTTCTTTTTGCCTTATTGAAGAAAAAGTTGACATACGGCAATCTTTTTGGCGCTCTGCAGGAATCCGTGCGCGTTTCGGCGATGGTTCTTTTTTTGATTGCCGGCGCAACCGTTTTCACCTACTTTTTGGGTCTTTCCACCATCCCTGTGAAGCTGGTCGGCTGGGCGGGAGGACTGGCCGTTTCGCGCTATGTTATCCTGACGGCTATACTCGTCGTTTATCTTTTTTTGGGCTGTTTCATCGATGCGGTGTCCATGATGGTTTTGACATTGCCGGTTGTTTTCCCCTTGATCCTGCAGCTGGGCTTTCATCCCATTGCCTTCGGCGTGCTCTGCGTGCTGATGATGGACGCGGGACTGATTACTCCGCCGATGGGTCTGAATCTCTTTACCATTGCCGGCACGGCGAAGGACGTCTCCATGGAGGATATTTATATGGGCGCCCTGCCCTTTGTCATACCCATATTAATTGTCGTGGCTATCGTGTCGGTATTTCCCGATGTAGCTCTCCTCCTGCCCAAGATGATGTTGGGAGGAAGGTAGCAAGCATTTTTATGTAAATGAGCCTGATTGGAGGTGTGATCTATCTTGGCTGATCATCATTATCAGACAATTGGCAAATCTCTGCGCCGCCGGGAAGACCTGGTCAAAGTTACCGGGACGGCCCGCTATACCGATGACCTTTCCTTACCGGGAATGCTTGCTGCCAAGGTCCTGCGCAGCAGGGTGCCCAGCGCCCAGGTGCAAAAGATCGATTGTGCGGAAGCCCGCCGGCTTCCCGGGGTGGCTGCCGTGCTCACGTCGGCAGATATTCCGGGGCGCAATGGCGTAGGCATCATCATCAAGGACGAGCCTATTCTGGTTGCGGATAAAATCAGGCGCGTGGGCGATGCCCTGGCCCTGGTGGCTGCGGAGAACCGGCATGCTGCTACTGCAGCCCTGAAAAAAATTGAGGTGCAGCTCAAAGAAACGGCAGCTCTTTTTTCACCCCAGAAGGCTATTGCCGCTGCATCAACCCCCATTCACCATGACGGCAATCTGCTTGTCTATCGCAAAATACGCAAAGGGGATATAGAGACAGCTTTAGAACAAGCCGCTGTCACCATCAATGAAACTTACCGGACGACTTTTGTTGAACACGCTGCTTTGGAGCCCGAATCGAGCCTCGCCCAAAGGGAAGGGGACAGCATTACCGTCTGGGCATCGACGCAAAACCCCCATTTCGATCGGGGGGAAATTGCTGCCATGCTGAACATCGGCCAAAGCCAGGTCAGAGTGATCCAGTTGCTAACCGGCGGAGGTTTTGGCGGGAAGCTGGATATTTCCACCCAATGCCACGCCGCTTTGCTGGCCTGGCAGACCCGCCGTCCGGTCAAGCTAACCTATTCCCGTGAAGAATCCTTTCTGGCCACGGCCAAAAGACATCCTTATACGATCAACTTCCTGAGCGCGGCTACGACTGAAGGAAAACTTTTGGGGATCAAAGTGGAAATATTCATCGATACGGGCGCCTATGCCTCCTATGGTCCCGGGGTGGCGGCCCGGGCCGCAGTGCATGTTACCGGGCCTTATGAAGTTCCCCATGTGCAGGTCGATGTCTATTGCGTTTACACCAATAATCCCTACTGCGGGGCCATGCGCGGTTTCGGTGTTCCGCAGGTGGGCTTTGCCCATGAAACACAGATGGATCTGCTGGCGGAGAAACTGGGACTTTCACCCTGGGAGATCCGCATGAAAAATTTTCTTAGGCCCGGCGCCGTGACGGCCACGCGCCAGGTCCTGCAGCAGAGCGTTGGGGCGGAAGCGACGATGCAGGCTGTCCGGACGAGGGTAGAGGCGGAGGGATGGTCATGAAAAAAAGAGGTTGGGGCCTCGGTTGCATGTGGTATGGGATCGGCAATACGGGAATGGCCAATCCGGCAGGGGCCTTTATCGATCTGTTGGATGATGCCACCGTGCTTTTGCTGACGGGGTGCGCCGATATCGGGCAGGGATCCTGCACCATCCTGGCCCAGATCGCGGCGGAGGAACTGGGCGTTGAGCTTGCGCAGATCAAAGTGGTCTCCGCCGATACCCGGGTTACACCCGATGCCGGAGCTACATCAGCCAGCAGGCAAACCTATATCTCCGGCAATGCCGTCAGGGAGGCGGCAGTGCAGGCCAAAAAGCCCCTGCAGGAAAAAGCGGCGGCAATGCTCCGGGTTCCTGCATCTGAACTCGTTTTTAAGGCGGGTAAAATTTATTCGTCTCTGACTCCTGCAAAGGTACTGCCCCTGGAGGAGGTCATCAGGCAGTGCCGCCGGGAAGGAAAACTGACGCTGGGCAGCGGTTGGTTCAACCCGCTTACCACGGCCCTGCAGGATGAAACGGGCCAGGGTGAGCCTTATGCTACATATTCTTTTGCTACCCAATGGGCGGAAGTAGAGGTGGATACAGAGACCGGAGAGGTAACCGTGCTTAGAATCGTTGCCGCCCATGATGTGGGCAGGGCCATTAACCCCCGGATGGTGGAAGGGCAGATCGAGGGCGGCTGCATGATGGGTTTGGGCTATGCCCTGATGGAAGAGGTGGTGGTGGAGGAAGGAACGATAGTCAATCCGCGGTTTTCCAATTATTTGATTCCCACGGTGGAAGACACGCCGCGGATCGTTTCCCTTATAGTGGAAGAAGAGGAGAAGAGCGGGCCCTTTGGAGCCAAAGGGGTGGGCGAACCGCCGCTGATCCCCACTGCACCGGCTATTCTTAATGCTGTCAGCAATGCTTTGGGAGTGCGCATTACTTCCCTGCCCCTTACACCCGAGAAAATATTGGCTGCGTTGGAAAGGAAAAACACCGATGGAGGGGGTTTCGATGTTCGATAGCTATTACCGGCCGGCAAGCCTGGAAGAAGCGCTGTCCATCCTGGAAGAATACCAGGGCCGGGCCCGCGTCGTTGCCGGGGGTACCGATCTGATCCTCCTGCTGCAAAACCATAAAATTTCTGTGCGGGCGTTGGTGGACATTACCCGCATTGCACCGCTGCGCAAGATTGAAGAGGAAGATGGGGTTGTCAGAATTGGTTCCCTGATCACCCACACGGAGGCGGCAGCTTCTCCCCTGCTGAGAAAGCGGGTACCTTTTTTTTCTGAGGCGGCTGAAAGCATCGGCTCGCTGCAGATCCGCAATATTGGCACGGTGGGAGGCAATATTATCAATGCCCAGCCTGCCGCAGATGCCGCCCTAGCCCTCCTGGCGCTCGGCGCCTCTTGCAAGGTGGTTTCAAAGATGGGGGAAAGGGAAGCGCCCCTGTCCTCCTTTTACCGTTCGCAGGGGGGAACGACCCTGGATCCGGGGCGGGAAATATTAACGGAGATCTCCTTCGTTTCCCCAGGGAAAAACGGGGGGGCAGGCGCTTTTATGCGCCTGGCCAGACGTAAGGCGGTCACTTTGCCGGTGTTTAATACCGCTGTTGTTCTGCAGCCGGGGGAAGAAGGAGGAAACCTTGAGGCTGCCCGTATCGTGATGGGGCCCGTAGCCCTCACCCCTTTCCGGGCAAAGGGAGCTGAAAAGGTACTTACGGCTAATTCCCCGGGAGAAGAGTCTTTTAAGGAGGCTGCTCAGGCAGCTGCCGACGAAGCGCGGCCAAGGGACAGTTATTTTCGCGGCAGTTCCCTTTACCGCAAAAAGCTGACCCGGGTGATGGTTTTCCGGGCTCTGGCCAAAGCTTGGGGCAGCCTCGAAAACAGGGGGTCATTTCATGGCTGAAGCGAAAAGAAGTCTTACTTTTAATCTCAACCGGAAAGCGGTAACGGTGGAAGCAGAGGCAGATCTTCTTTTGATCGATCTGCTCAGGGAAGTCCTGGGGCTGACCGGGACCAAGTTGGGATGCGGCGAGGGGGAGTGCGGGGCTTGTACTGTCCTGGTAAATGGCGAGGCTGTCAGTGCCTGCTTGTACCCGGCCTGGAAAGCAGAAAATGCTGATGTGTTGACGGTGGAGGGGTTGGGCACGGAGGAAAACCTTCATCCCCTGCAGGAAGCTTTCCTGGAAGCCGGCGCCGTGCAATGCGGCTTTTGTACCCCGGGCATGCTGATTTCGAGCTATGCCCTGCTCCAAAAGAATGGGGAACCTCCGCTGCAGGAAATAAAGAAGGCGCTGGCCGGCAATCTTTGCCGCTGCACCGGTTATGTTAAGATCCTCGATGCGGTACAGCTTGCCGCCCAAAAAATGAAAAAGTGACATTATCCAGCCGAAAGGAGTAAAACGTTTTGAGCACTCTGCTCTTTAAAAATATTGGTTGCCTGGTATCGGGTAAGACAGATGAGCCTTATTGTGAAGGAAGCACCCTTTTTGTCAAAGACGGCCTGATTGCTGCCATCGGCGAGATTCCCCCGGCCGGTGAAAAGATCGATCAGGTGATCGATCTGATGGGTACCACCCTGGCCCCCGGCCTCATCGATTCGCATGTTCACCC
>CAZAQM010000052.1:0-11249 GCA_964487385.1 uncultured Dethiobacter sp. | reverse complement strand
CAGGGCACCGCTACCTCCCCGTCTAGCACGGCCAAATTTTTAACAAAATGGCGGAGAGAGAGGGATTCGAACCCTCGAGACGAGGTTTTGCCCCATCTACTCGCTTTCCAGGCGAGCGCCTTCGTCCAACTCAGCCATCTCTCCGCGGACTAACTCATTGTTGACTCTGCTGCGGATTGCACTTTATGCAGTGGAATCATTGTTTATTATAGCACATTTCCCTCTAGCTGTCACGTGCCGACAGATATCCTTTTCCCACGGCCTTGCCGATTATCTCCCGGACATAGGACCAAAGAACGGGAGCCCCTTCGCTGATCAGTTCATTGCGCTTCAGGACCTGCTCCGCCGTTATCCCGTGCATTTTCCAGGATCGGCCTTCGGTATGGTAATTGAGCAGCACCGGTTGCAGGCGATCCAGGGCAGCGGCGAAAAGCGCCTCCGGAGTCGAACGTTCCTCAAACTCATCCCAGAGCGAGCGAAATTCGGCAGCCTGGTCCGCAGGAAGCAGGCCAAAAAGTCTTTCCGCCGCCTTCTCCTCCCGCCGGCGCTTATCCCTGGTGGCCTCCTCATCGTAGCAGTAGGTATCCCCGGCGTCGATCTCCACCAGATCGTGCACCAGGACCATCTTGAGGACCCGCAGCAGGTCCGGACCATTCTCAGCCGATCCTGCATATTCCAGCAGCAGGATGCTCATCAGGGCTAGGTGCCAGGAATGCTCCGCATCATTTTCCGCCTGTTCCCCTCCGGTAATAAAGCTTTGGCGGTAAATTTTCTTCAGCTTGTCGATCTCCAAGATAAAATCTATCTGTTTTTTGAGCCTTTCTTTTTCCTCCATTAACCTCCACCTCGCCTCCCGGAAACAAATCAGTAGCGGTTGTTTTTGCTCCACTTTGCCTTTTTATCGAAATGTCTGGACCTTTTACCGCCCTGGCGTTCGTAATGGGGAAGCGGCTTCCGGGCCCGCTCAAATTGTGGTTTTTTGCGTGCCAGCGGGGTTTCTTCGGTCAGCCGTATGGGATCGGTATTAGGCTCTCTTGTCAGCAGCTTCAGGGCTGCAGAAAGCAGGGTAATGGAATCACTTTCCCCCAATAACTCCCCGGCAATCTCTTTGTAGGCGCTGATATCCTCTGTTTCCGCTGTCTGGATTATTTTTTCGGCGCTCAGCCTCTGCCGGCTTTCGATCGCCTCATTAAAAGTGGGGTTTAGTCTCCGGGCAATTTTTCTTTTAATAGTTTTTTCGATCAGCCCCAGGTGACCCAGTTCCCGGGGTGTAACAAAAGTAATGGCCAAACCGGGCTTGCCCAGCCGGCCCGTGCGGCCTATCCGGTGGACATAGCTCTCCGGATCCTGGGGAATATCAAAGTTATATATATGGGTTATATCATCTATATCCAAGCCCCGGGCGGCCACATCCGTGGCAACAAGTATTTCTGTTGTCCCATCACGAAAATGGCGCATGACGCTATCCCTGCGGGCCTGGTTAAGATCACCGTGTATCCCTTCCGCCGAATAGCCGCGTTTGTTGAGCGCTTCGAAAAGTTCATCGACCCGCCTTTTTGTCCGGCCAAAAACAATAGCCGAATCGGGGGATTGAATATCGAGCAGCCGGCAAAGCACGTCAAATTTCTTCCTCTCCGGGACTTCGTAATAATGTTGTTCGGTATTGGGGACCGTTATCTCCTTGGGCTTTATACCGATAAATTCCGGGTTTTTCATAAACTTTCCTGCAAGTTCCTGAATGGGCTTGGGCATTGTAGCGGAGAAAAGCATGGTTTGCCGCCCGGCGGGAATCTCTGCCAGGATTGTTTCGATATCCTCAATAAAGCCCATATTGAGCATTTCGTCCGCTTCATCGAGGATGACAAATCTGGCATTTTGCAGCCTGACAGTTCTTCTCCTCATATGATCCATCAGGCGTCCGGGCGTTCCGACGATAATTCCCGGCCTGCTTTTAAGAGATCTGATCTGCCTGTTAATATCCTGCCCGCCATAAAGGGGCAGGGCGCGAATCCTTCTAAACTGGCCGATTCTGTTCAGTTCCTCAGCAACCTGAATGGCCAATTCCCTGGTGGGGGTAATGACCAGCCCCTGGATATTTTCATCATCGATTTGCACTTTTTCCGCCAGGGGAATCCCGAAGGCGGCCGTTTTGCCGGTTCCCGTTTGAGCCTGGCCAATGAGATCATGCCCGGCCAGCACCATGGGAATGGCCAGTTCCTGAATGGGTGTCATTTCTTCAAAACCCATCTCGACAATAGCCCGCATGACCGGGGAACAAAGCCCCAGTTCCTGAAATGTTGCCATTAATTATAATTCCTTTCTTTTTACGCAAATAATAAGGCATTTCCGCCATCTTGCAGAAATGCCTTATTCCCCGGTTATTAACCTTCCTTACAGGCGGATAACATTGGCAGCCTGCAGGCCGCGGTTGCCTTCGACGACTTCGAATTCGACATTTTGGCCTTCTTCGAGGGTTTTAAACCCTTCGCCCTGGATTGCAGAGAAATGCACGAAGACATCACCGCCACCGTCGCTCTCAATAAAACCGTAACCTTTTTCCGCGTTGAACCATTTAACTTTACCTGTCATTCTTCTTTGGCCTCCTTAAAGGTTTCTTTTGGAGCAAAAAGCGGAACAACATCAAACATCTTTTTAAGCGGAACAAACCTGAAAAGGAGGCAAAAAAGATCGTTTTAGTTCTTCACATCTTTTCAACACCAGAAATAACTCTACCATAAAAAAAAGACTATTGCAAGCAGGATTCCACTGCCGCGGCAATAATTCTATTTACCCTGCCGCTCACCTATTTCTTCGTCCTCTATATACACTTTAAGCATCTTATCGCCCTGGCGGATCTGGTCCACGATATCGATTCCTTCGATCACCCTGCCAAAAACGGTATGAAGGCCATCCAAGTGGGGTTGGGGGCTATGGCAGATAAAAAATTGGCTCCCCCCCGTATCCCTGCCCCGGTGAGCCATGGAAAGGCTGCCGCGCAGGTGCTTGTTGGGGTTGCCCTCCAGCTCGCACTTGATGGTATAACCGGGCCCGCCGGTGCCATTGCCGCTCGGGCATCCGCCCTGGATGACGAAATTGGGGATGACCCGGTGAAAGGTCAGCCCATCATAAAAACCTTCCGTGATCAGTTTTGCAAAATTATCCACAGTTCCCGGCGCATCCCCGGAGAACAGCTCCACCACCATGGTACCTTTTTCCGTTTCGATTACAGCCTTTTTCAAGCGCTCACCTCGTTTTTATTCTCAATCATAATTCTGCAGCAGAACATACTTTATGCAGTTGTCCTAATTATGATTCTACTGCATAAACTCAATTTGCAAGGTGTTCACTGAAATCAGCAGCCATTTGACTTACAATTTTTCGCACCGGGCCTAATTGAACGTCCTGTTCAGAGGCCCTAAAAATGGCATCCAGCCATTTTTGCTTCAAAATTGTTGCGTCGTGCGTGGGCTGATTTTTCAGCTCACACCCAAAGCAAACTTCGTTTTATGCAGCAGAACATACTTTATGCAGTTGTCTCAATTATACACTTTATAGACAAATTTTACTCATAAATCCAAAATCAGCCCTGTTTGGCCAGATAGCGTTTGATTCCCAAGGCAATAGCCTCGGCAGCCCGCCTCTGGAAAGCGGGGTCAGCCAGGAGCCTTTCCTCCTCCGCATTGGAGATAAAGGCCACCTCCACCAGGGCAGCCGGGATGGGGCAGTTGCGCAGGACAGCATAATTTGCTTCTTTTACGCCCTTGTTTTCCCGGTTAAGACGGCTCAGCAACTCCGCCTGCAGGAATTCGGCAAGCATTTTTCGTTTATTGATCTGATCCTGAAGAGCAGATCCCCAGGGAGCATGATAAAAAGTCATCGTTCCCGCCAGGGAACGGTTGGTGGAGGCATTGGCGTGAATGCTAACCAGGAGTTCAGCCCCGGAGATACTGGCCACCAGGGCCCTGTCCTCCAGCGTCAGCCCCGTTTGCCCTTCATGGGTATAGATCACAGTAAAGCCTTCGTTAAGAAGGATATTGCCCAGCTGCAGGGAAATGCTGCGCACCACATCCCGTTCCCGCAGTCCCGTGGGGCCAACCGCCCCCGGATCGGTGCCCCAATCCTGCAGAGCGCCGTGCCCCGGATCGATGACGATAAGCTTGTCCGATGCATCCACAGAACGGATCTGGATGGTGGCCGTGCGGCCGTCGGGGCTTTGGGAGAGGGCATAGGAAGCGGCACCCCGCAGATCGGCCACGATCCTGACGGTTTGTTCGTCAAACTGGCCCAAACGAAAACAGCTGACGGGTCCCTGGTTGGCT
Organism: uncultured Dethiobacter sp.; assembly: GCA_964487385.1. Lineage (GTDB taxonomy): Bacteria > Bacillota > Dethiobacteria > DTU022 > UBA8154 > DUNV01. The sequence goes on along the minus strand of CAZAQM010000052.1, from coordinate 6,930 downwards.
TCCAGCACCGGGGCCACAGATTCTTCTCCCAGGCGGGCGCCAAAATCAAAAACCAGGCGGGCCGGGCTATCGAGGCGGAACGAGGAAGGAAGCGCCAGATAGGCGGCGGCATTTACTTTGAGCAAAACCCCGTCCACGGTCTTTTCCGCCTCCACCCCGGTGAGCACGGGCAGTTCGTCGCCTGCGCCCGCTTGTGTCCCTCCCGGGCTCCAGCGGCTGAGCAGCCCCAGGGAGCGCCCGCTGTCCAGCACAGCCGTATTTTTACCGGTGTCATAACGGACAGCCGCCAGCCAGCCGGCAATCCAGCCGCTCCGCCCATCGGCAAGCCGCACGGCTAGCCAGTTATCCTTTTTTCCCGTAACCTCCAGCAACTGTCCCGAAGAAACTTGATCGATAACGACTGAATTCTGGCTTGGGGAAGTGCGCACATTGACAGAATCCTTCATGACCAGGGCAGAACAGGCTGCATCGGCGGGCATGGCATAACTCCCCCCCAGCTCAACGTCGCCTGCCAGCGAAAAGTCCTGCAATTCAATATAATCGCCGGAGATCCAGCCCTTGCCCAAGCCGGGCAGCTCTACCTGCACCCATCCCCCTTCTTCCGCCAGTACGGCCAAGCGGGCGCCCGTATTTACCTGGGTTAATCTATCGTAACCGGTGCCCGGGCCGGAACGTATATTTACCCCGTTGCCTTTTACTGTACCAACTAATGGATTCGCCTCATGCCCTTCGGGCTCTCCCCCGGCAGCTATTTCCTCCGGGATAGCAGGCGGTGCCGGCGGTGATTTAAGGGCCACCACCCTCTGTTCTTTCTTCCAGTCCACCAAGAGCCCAAAGGTCTCCGCCAAAAAGCGCAGGGGAACCATGGTGCGCCCACTCTTAAGGATGGCTGTGGTGCCCTCCCGGCTCTCATCTATGGCTACCTCCGCTCCATTGACATGAGCAGTCACCCTTCCAATGTACAGATCCACCACCGTGCCTGCCTGGGAAACCTTCACCCGCTGCTCCTGGGGGTTCCAATTTACCGCGCAGCCCAGCGCCTCGGAAATAAAGCGCACCGGAACCATCGTCCGGGAGCTCCCATCGATAAAGGGGGGCACATCCGTTTCCACGGGAGCGCCATCCATGGTAATGCTCATAAGCCCGGAAGCCTGAACAGCAGGCAGGCCTGTCCCCCAAAAAATAATCACAGCCAGCAGCAAAAGGCAACTTTTTCTGCAAAATCCCATGCTAATCTCCTTCTACATATTTAGACAAAATATCTTCTTCTTACCTTATAACGTAGCAAAACCCAAAAAGTTACGCCTTTCAGGGCTAAAAAGGCTGGTAAACTTGACCAGATATTTCGTGCAAGCCCGGTTTATATTGCTAGCGCAGCGAGGGATCTTCGATTTTCATTCATCGTGGTGCGGCAGCGCGTAAAAATTCTGATGCACGTTAGAAAAACGTGGTATACTGATAGCATACTATTTCGGGGACGAATAAAGAGAATAGCAGCGGGATACGAGCGGGAGGCAGATAATATGCTTGATAGTACAAATAAAAAAGTGGCCCTGATCATTGCACCACTGGCCTCTTTTTTGTCAGCTTTTACGAGTTCATCAATCAATATTGCTTTGCCTTCCATCGGCGAAGAGTTTTCCGCCGGGGCGGTCCTGCTGGGCTGGCTGGCCACCAGCTATCTCCTCAGTTCATTGATGTTCCTCATCCCCCTGGGGAAAAGCGCTGATATCTACGGAAGAAAAAAGGTCTTCGCCTACGGCATGATCATCTATACCCTTTCCTCCCTTTGCTGCGTATTTTCCACGTCCATCGCCTTTTTGCTCATTTTTCGTCTTTTCCAGGGCATGGGCGGAGCGATGATCTTTGGAACGTGCATCGCCATACTGACCTCTGTTTTCCCCCCGCAGGACCGGGGTAGGGTCCTGGGAATCACCACGGCCGCCACATACCTGGGGCTTTCAGCCGGACCGATCTTAGGAGGGGTGCTCACCCATTATTTTGGCTGGAGAAGTATTTTCCTCGTCAATATCCCTTTTGGGCTGCTGATCATCGCTCTTGTATACCTGAAATTGGAAGGGGAATGGGCAGAAGCCCGGGGCGAAAAGCTCGATCTGATCGGTTCGCTGATTTTCAGCACGGCAATCGTAGCAATGATGTACGGCCTTTCCCTCATCCCCTGCAGAGAGGGCGTCTGGCTGTTTATGGCGGGGATCCTGGGCATCATTTTCTTCATCCTTTGGGAAAAAAGGGCAGCAAATCCCCTTTTAAATATCGATCTATTTACAAAAAACAGAGTCTTTGCCTTTTCCAACCTGGCTGCCCTGATCAATTACAGCGCCACCTATGCCGTAGGGTTTATCCTCAGCCTCTACCTGCAATACATTAAGGGACTCGATCCCAAAAGCGCCGGGCTGTTTCTCATCGCCCAACCCGTAGTCATGTCCCTTTTTTCCCCGATGGCCGGCAGGCTTTCCGACAGGATCGATCCGAAAATCCTCGCCTCGGCCGGTATGGGCATCGTCTCCGCCGGGCTCATCCCGCTCATTTTCCTGAATGCCCAAACCTCCTCTGTATTTATCATCTCCAGCCAGATGGTCCTCGGGCTGGGGTTTGCTTTCTTTTCCTCCCCCAACACAAATGCCATCATGGGCTCTGTGCCAAAAAATTTTTACGGCATTGCCTCGGCAACCCTGGCCACCATGCGCCTGGTCGGCCAGCTGTTCAGCATGGGACTGGTCATGCTCATCCTCAACATCAATATCGGGAATGAACAGGTTACGCCGGCATACCACTCCCTCTTTCTCTTCAGCCTGAAAATTGTCTTTGCCATCTTTATGATCCTTTGCCTCTGTGGCATCTTTGCCTCACTGGCAAGGGGCAAGGATCACAAAAACCTGGCGGGATAGGTTAGTCAAACTAAAAGTAATTTCACTGCGAAAAATGGGAAGAGCAAGTAGCTGCCGATCCTACACGGACACCTTGCAAAAGGAAACGCCTTAGCCAGCTTTCATTTTTCCTTTCCAGTAAAGCGGCCTTTTTTTGCCTGGCAGGTTTATAAAAAGGGGGCAATGCAAACGTCCCGCCCGATAGCGGGGATATGGTGCAGATGCAGTTCAACACCATAAAGGGCGGATAAAAATTCGCTGCTGACGACGGTCCTGGAATCCCCAAAGGTAAACTGCCCCCCCGGACCAAGAGCCGCCACCTTCCCTTCCAGGAGCAGGGCATGATCGGGATTATGGGTGGTGATCACGGCGGCATAGCCCTCCGCAGCTAATTTTTTGATGATGCGCAGCACCTTAATCTGGTTGCCATAATCCAAATGGGCAGTAGGCTCGTCCATGAGGATTATTTTCGGGCGCTGGGTGAGGGCCCTGGAGATGCTCACCTGCTGCCTTTCCCCGCCGCTAATCTGCGTATAGTACTTCTCCGCCAGATGGGAGATCTCCATCTGTGCCAGGGCCTGGCGGGCCAATTCATAATGCTCGCGTTTAGGTTTTTCAAAGGTTCGCAGCCGGGGCGCGCAGCCGGTGACGACGTAGCTGAGCACTTCGTAGGCAAAGGAAGGGATGATGAATTGCGGGACATAGGCCACCCTGGCGGCAATCTCCCTCAGGGGCATCTCCCGCATCGCGTTTCCTTCCAGTAAGACCTTTCCCCCGGTAGGAACGGCAAGGTTGGCCAGACAGTTGAGCAAGGTTGTTTTGCCCACGCCGTTGGGGCCAAGGATACAGACGATCTCGCCCTTCTCCACAGAAAAAGAAATATCCTCAAATAAGAGCGGGCCGCCCTCGTAGGCAAAACTTATGCCCCTCGCCTCCAGCAACATCCCTTCACCCCCCAAACCCTAACCCCCTAAGAAATGCTGGCCCTCTGCCTGTAGAGCAGCCAGGCATAAAAGGGAGCGCCAATAAGCCCCGTAAGGATCGACAGCGGTATCTCCACCGTCAGCAGGGCCCGGGCAATGGTATCGATGATCAGCATAAAAAGCGCACCGGCCAGGATGGTGATCGGCAGCATGCGAATATGATCCGAACCGGCCAACAGCCGGGACAGGTGGGGAATGACCAGGCCAATCCAGCCAATCGAGCCGCTGATGCTCACGGCGCTGGCGGTTAGCAGACTGGCGCAGGCAATGGTTATGCCCCTGATCCGCCTGATGTTTATCCCCAGGGTCTGCGCCTCGACGTCCCCAAAGGAGAGGATGTTGATACGCCAGGAAAGGCCCAACAGCACGAACACACCCACAAGAAAAACCGGGCTGATAGCCGCGGCCTCCTGCAGATCGATGGCGGAAATACTGCCCATCTGCCAGAAAACGATGGCGGAAAGCTCGGTTTGTTCCTCGGCAACGAACTTCATGATGGCCAGCAATGAGGATAGAAATCCGCCGACGATAATGCCCGAAAGCACGAGGATAAGATTTGAATAGATCTTTAAAAGCCTGGGAATGGACGTGGCCAGCAAAACCGCCAAAATACCGCCCAGGAAGGCAAAGAGCTGCCTTTCCGCCATGCCCAGGCCGAGCAGAATGGCCAGTGCGGCGCCGGCACAGGCTCCCGATGATACCCCGAGGATATCGGGAGAGACCAGGGGGTTTCTGAAGATACCCTGATAGACCGCCCCGGAGAGGGAGAGCATGGCGCCGATCATGATGGCAGCCAGCACCCGCGGTATCCTAATCTTAAATAATACCGTTTCCATAGCCTCCAGCGCCTCCTGGGCTTCCAAAACACCAGGATCCCCTAAGGATTCGCTGATGGCCGGCATCATACCCAATTTACTTTTAACAGCATGGTAAACATCGAGGGGATTTGTGCTCAGCCGCCCGATACAGAGGGCAAGAAGGGCACATCCGCCGAGCATGATGGTGAGCAGTAGAGCAGTGCGCACATAGGCCTTATCTTTCATAGATCAGTACCACAGCAATATTTCCTTTAATATTACTTGATGCCGAGCTGTTCTGCAGTAAATTTGACATTATAAACCATGCTGTAAAACTCGTCGGCGTTTTTCATGAGATCGCTTAGGCTGTAAAGGTCCGGGTGAAGGCTGTAAAGCCCCCAGCGCAGCCCCAGAACGGCTGAGGCCGTGGGATAATCCCAGGGCTCCATCTCGGAGGGGAAAACATATACCTTCTTGTCCTTGACCGCCTTGATACTGCCCCACTTGGCGTCGCCCAACAGTTCATCCACGGTATAGGCGGCATATTTGGGCACCCAGATAATATCCGGATTCCAGGCGATGATCTGTTCAATATTCACTTCGGCAAAATCACCCTTTACCTCAATTCCCTTGACGGCATTGGCGCCGCCGGCCATCTCGATGATATCCGTCTGTATCATGGAGGTGGTGGCCACGGAAAAGGGGCTCGAACCTCCCAGGAAGAGCACGCGGGGGCGCTCCTTAACCTTCTCGGCTGCTTTTTTTGTTTCTGCTATATTTTTGTCGATGAAGGCGTTGATCTCTTTCGCCCTGTTGTCCAGCCCCAAAACCTTGCCGACGATCTCCAGCGATTTTTTAATCGTGTCAAAACTTTCCGTGTTGGGCAGGGCCACCACGGCCTGGATGCCCACATTTTCAAATTGTTCCGCCAGCTCCTTGAAGCGCTCCGGCAGGATGGCCACATTGTTCTTGCCCAGGGTGACGACCGTCTCAAAGTTAACATTTTTCCCTTTGCCAATTTCCACGATGCCCTCATAATCCTTCATGACGAAATCGTAAAGCTTGTCGGCCATCTTTTTATTGCCAAAGCCGGCAATATATTTATCCCCGCCGCCCAGCACGATAGCGGTATTGAGGGAAGGGTTATGGGTACCGAGGATCTTGCTGGCCGGCTTGTCCAGGGTAACCACCCGCCCGGCAACATCCGTAATAGCAATCTTATCCGTTTTGGGGGCTGCCGGTTTTGCTGCAGCCTGCTCGGGGGCCGGCTTTTGAACAGGCGTTTCCTTGCCTGGAATGATTAATTTTTGCCCGATAAGAATTAAATTGGGGTTTTTAAGGCTGTTTTTTTCCGCAATGGCAGTATAGGACAGGCCATAAGCCTTGCCTATTTTTGCCAGGGTATCCCCTTTTTTGACTATGTAGGACTCCTCGGCAGCGAAAGCCGAAACTGCTCCCAAAAGCAACATCGCTGCAATAATAAGCGCGCTTAAAAATTTTTTCACCTAATCTTCCTCCCATCTTTGCCCTGATATTTTGCACTAGCCTCACAACAACGCTCGACAACGATGTGAACTTATGAACACAGCGGGGGTATCACCAAATACTTAAACTGCAAAACATAATTAATGCAGTGGCGCCATTCCTCAATTATCACATCCCCTCGACATATTTTTGCCAGAATCAAGCAACTCTATTATAAATAAGAAAGCAATGACGTGTCAATAAGCAACCGCCCCGACATTTATACCGATCAGGCAGTAAAGCAGGCCAGGGAAAGTGCATCGGCCACGGCTTTATTGACGACTTTTCCATCTATGACGTTAATTCCCAGGCTGAGGGGCCCCTGCTCCTCGATAACCCGCTCGCAGCCTTTCCCCGCCAGTTCCAGGGCAAAAGGCAGCGTGGCATTGCTGAGGGCATAGGTGGAGGTGCGGGGGACAGCCCCCGGGATATTGGGGACAGCGTAATGGAGGATGCCATAGCGCTCATAAGTGGGAGAGCCATGGGTCGAAGTATGATCCATCGTTTCAATACACCCGCCCTGATCGATGGCTACATCGACGATCACAGCCCCCGGCTGCATGGAGGCAACCATCTCTTTTGTACACAACCTAGGGGTCCTGCCTCCGGGAATTAGCACAGCGCCAATCAATAGATCAGCTCTGGCAACAGCATGGGCAATGTTTTGCGGGTTGGAGTACAGGGTTAACAATCGGCCGCCGTTGGCCTCATCCAGGTAGCGCAGCCGCTGTACATTAA